>JBJECS010000066.1:0-4067 GCA_051871335.1 Muribaculaceae bacterium
TAATGCGTAAATTTGCAGAAAACAAATCGAGAAAAAGTATGTTACGCAATCTGATAGGCAGAAAAAAAGAGCTAAGCCAGCTAAGAGAGTATTTCACGTCAGACCGGTCGGAGTTTATAGCAGTGTATGGTAGACGAAGGGTTGGGAAGACGTTTTTAATAAGGCATGCAGCAAAAGATGCCTTCACTTTTTTTGTCACGGGCGTAAATAATGCGACAAAATCGGTGCAACTGACAAACTTTGCAATAGCTATCAATAAATATTTCGGAGGTGAAAGTGTCAACGTACAGAGTAATTGGCTGATGGCGTTTTATGAGCTGTCTAAACAAATAGATTCCCTACCGGAAGGGAATAAAATAATATTTATAGATGAACTACCGTGGATGGATACTCCGCGAGCTGGTTTTATAGCGGCACTTGAAAATTTTTGGAATAGCTGGGCGTCACTGCGTAGCGATGTCAAGCTTGTAGTGTGTGGTTCTGCGACATCATGGATAATGAACAATCTGATAAACAGCCGAGGCGGACTTCATAATCGTCTTACTCACCACATAGTGTTAGAACCGTTTAGCCTACGAGAATGTGAGGAATATTTTTCGGCAAGTGGGTTTAATTTCACAAGGAAGCAGATATCAGAATGCTATATGGTGTTTGGTGGCGTGCCGTATTATCTTTCCTTGATGGATAGGGGTAAAAGCCCGGCACAAAATATAGATATGCTGTTGTTTTCCGAAAATGCTCCTCTGAAAAATGAGTTTAATGACCTGTATCGAGCGCTATACAAAAATGCGAACAAGCACATAGAGGTAGTGACGGCACTTTCAAAGAGAAAGAGTGGAATGACTCGCCAAGACATAGTCAAGGAGACACGCAGTGTGGATAATTCGGCTTTTACAACAGTGCTTGAGGAGCTGGAAAACTGTGGATTTATACGGTCTTATAATCCTTTTGGGACGAAAGGCTTATACAATAAGTTTTACCAACTAATAGACTTTTTTACGCTATTTTATTTTGAATTTATGAAAAGTAACATAAGTGGGGAGGGGAATTTCTGGAGTACGATGTATAATAGCCCACTTCATGGGACATGGTGTGGATTGTCTTTTGAGATGCTCGGAATAACGCATGTAAAGCAGATAAAGAAAGCACTTGGCATCTCCGGAGTGCGGACGAGTTCGTGCAGCTGGCGGAGTAAAAAGACGTCAGGCGGTGCTCAGATAGATTTACTCATAGACCGTATGGATGACACGATAAATCTGTGTGAGATGAAGTATTCTCAGTCAGAATATGAAATCACGGGAGGATATGAAGAAGCCTTAAGGCGTAAAATCGGAATTTTCCGTGAAGAGACGGGGAGTGCAAAAAATATCATTATGACGCTGGTGACGACTTATGGAGTGAAGCACAATTCGCACTATGATGTGGCTCAAGCAATTATCACTCTTGATGATTTGTTTGATGCAGAGTAAAATGTTGGGACAGGAATGATTAGTGTGTAAAAAAGCGGTTCTCGCGAGGGCGGGAACCGCATGGTGTTTCAATGGGAAATTCGGTGGGAATTAAGAAAGGCGAGCGCGAATAGCTTCGGTTTCTTTTTCGTATCCAGGCTTAGCGAGGAGTGCAAACATGTTGCGTTTGTAGTCTTCTACGCCAGGCTGGTTGAACGGATTGACACCGAGGATGTATCCGCTGATACCGCAAGCCTTTTCAAAGAAGTAGATAAGCTCACCGAGGCAGTCTTCACAAAGGGAATCAATAGTGATGCGGATGTTAGGAACGCCACCATCGACGTGAGCGATGCGCGTGCCGAGCTCCGCCATCTTGTTGACCTCATCAACACGACGAGAAGCAATGTAATTGAGTCCGTCCAGGTTAGCTTCGTCAGAAGGGATAACAACGTTGTGTCGCTGGTTAACGACAGAGATAACGGTTTCAAAGATTGTTCGTTCACCGTCTTGAATCCATTGTCCCATAGAGTGGAGGTCAGTAGAGTTGTCGACAGAAGCGGGGAAAATACCTTTGTGGTCTTTGCCCTCAGATTCACCGTAAAGTTGTTTCCACCATTCAGCGAAGAAGTGAAGTTTAGGATTATAGTTAACTAAGATTTCAATTTTCTTACCAGCGCTATAAAGAGCGTTACGAGTTTTGGCGTAAAGCATGGCGATGTTATCGTCGTTGTCTTCAGCGGTAGCTTTCTGCATACGTTGAGCGCCGGCAACGAGTGCCTTGATGTCGAAACCGGCAACAGCGATAGGGAGGAGTCCTACCGGAGTCAGTACAGAGAAACGACCACCGACGTTGTCTGCGATTACATAGGTCTTGTAGCCTTCTTCAGTAGCGAGCTGACGGAGAGCGCCACGCTTAGCGTCTGTGATAGCGACGATACGGCGTGAAGCCTCAGCCTTACCGAGCTGAGCCTCGAGTTGTTCCTTAAGCATGCGGAAAGCGATAGCGGGCTCAGTAGTAGTTCCTGACTTAGAGATAACGATTATGCCGAATTTTTTGTCTTTGAGATATGAAGTGAGCTCGAAGAGATAGTCTTCACCGATGTTTTGTCCTGCGAAAAGGAGGACAGGACCGTTAGCCTTTTTGTAAGGGGCGAAGCTGTCAGAAAGGGCTTCAATAACGGCTTTAGCGCCGAGGTAGCTACCACCGATACCGATAGCGACAACGGCTTCGCAGTCGTTACGGAGGGAGTTTGCAGTAGCGATAATGTCGTCGAGGAGAGAGTCTGTAGTGTCAGAAGGGAGGTTAACCCAACCGAGGAAGTCGTTACCGGCACCAGTGCCATCGTAAAGCATGCGGAGAGAATCAGCCGCCTTAGAGTCGAATGCGTGGATAGCGTCAGAATTAACAGTGCCGAGCACGTCTTTGACGTCGAGATTGATATTTTTCATCATAGAAAATGTTTGAATATTTTGATTATGGTGCAAAATTACAAAAATTATGCGAGAAAAGTGGCAGATTGTGGCAAAAAAAACGTAACTTTGCGGATAGAACAAATAAAAGGTAAAAAATATATGAAATGTACTTTACTTAGTTTAGCGTTGCTCATGGGAGCTTCAACAGTTGTTGCCCAGAGCAAAATCAGTCCGGACGGTATGATTTATCTCCAGCGGGCATCGATAGAGCGTCAGCTTAATGAAAATTCAAAGCTGAGCAAGGATACGGCAGAGCCGGAAGTGATAAAGGTTTTGGTGACGTTGTCGGAAGGAGCAACAGCAGAAGACCTTGAAGGCTATTCAGTAGACTGCACTGTAGGAGACAAGTTTGTGGTAGTAGATATGCCACTTGACAGGATAGAAGAGCTGGCAGAACTTGAATCTGTCCGTTATGTATCGTTTGGAGAAATGGTAAAGCCTCATCTAAACCAAGCGAATGATGATACGGGGGTAGCTGTACTGCATGCGGGCGGTGAAGGACTTCCGAAGGCATTTGATGGCGATGGTGTGATAGCCGGAGTGTTTGATACGGGTGTTGACCCAAATCACGTTGCATTCCGAGCAGAAGATGGGACAACGTATCGTGTAAAGCGATTTTTCAATTTAACGAACAGTGTGACATATACAGAGGAAAATATGTCTTCAGCAACGTCAGACAAGACGACAGAGACTCATGGCACTCACGTGTCCGGCATCATAGGCGGAAAGGGCGGTCAGAACGGGTCATACGGAGGATATAGTGTGATATTCGGTCAGACAAAGCCGGCGAAGGTTAATGGTGCGATACCGTTTGAGGGCGTTGCCAATAATGCAGAGCTTGCATTGGCAGGCGGAACGCTTACAAATTCAAATATCGTATCAGCGTGCAAGAAGATAGCGGACTATGCAAAGTCTGAGGGCAAGCGAGTGGTAATCAATCTGTCAATGGGAATTGTGTATGGACCTCACGATGGAAGTACGGCATTGTGTCAGTCGCTTGACGAGATAGCGAAGGAAGTGCCAATTTTCATATCAGCGGGCAATGACGGAGACCTGAAGGTGTCAATATCAAAGGTTTTGAGCAGCAGCGACAATAAAATCGCGACATTTGTAAATCCGCAAAAAGCTCAGGTGTCAGCAAGTGTG
>JBJECS010000067.1:0-20964 GCA_051871335.1 Muribaculaceae bacterium
CTATGATTTGAGCCAATATGACTCTCTAAATGATGAGTTGCCAGAGGGCATAGGAAACAGTGAGGACCTGGAGTATGAGCCGACATGGTTCCGCTTTAAGAATTATACTTTGACAACGTCGTCGCAGTATGGGTCCGGAATCCAGATGCCACTGTATTTTCTACCACTCGGAAGTGAGGCTAATGTGATAATCAAGTCGCAGTATGGCTTTACGAGCGAGATTTCATATGTCACGCCGTTTCTTTATAATATCAGGTATTATAAGGGGAAGATGTAGTGTGGATGAGCTAAAAGAATAAATAAATTAGATAATACAAAACCAGAAAATACTAATCCTAATTAATAACACTTTTATGTCACTGATTAAATCTATTTCCGGCATTCGCGGCACAATCGGCAGCCGTCCCGGTGAAGGTCTTTCACCGCTGGATATCGTGAAATTTACGGCTGCATACGCTGCATTTATCCGAAAGAACACAACGAAAAAGAGTAATACCATTGTGGTGGGACGCGATGCGCGCCTGTCAGGCAAGATGGTAAACGATATTGTGGTGGGCACTCTGATGTCGATGGGCTTTGACGTGGTAAACATCGGCTTGGCGACAACCCCAACGACGGAAATAGCGGTTGTGGCAGAGGGAGCATGCGGCGGCATAATCTTGACAGCATCACACAATCCGAAACAGTGGAATGCACTTAAACTGCTGAATGAAGATGGAGAATTCCTGAATGATGCGCAGGGTAAGGAAGTGCTACGCATAGCGGAAACAGAGGAATATGAGTTTGCACAGGTGGATGACCTGGGACATGAATATACAAATACGACATATACTCGCCGCCACATAGAGCAGGTGCTTGCGTTAGACCTTGTGGATGTTGATGCAATAAAGGCAGCGAATTTCACAGTAGCGGTAGATGCGGTAAATTCAATAGGCGGTGTGGTAATACCTCAGCTTCTGCGAGAGCTAGGAGTTAAGAATGTGATAGAGCTGAACTGCGAGCCGACGGGTCGCTTTGCCCATACACCGGAGCCAATTCCTGAAAATCTGACCGGGATTTCAGACCTGATGAAACAGGGTGTGGCAGATGTAGGCTTTGTGGTGGACCCAGACGTTGACCGCCTGGCGATAGTGATGGAAAATGGCGAGATGTTTGTAGAAGAATATACATTGGTGGCAGTTGCAGACTATATCCTGAGCAAAACTCCGGGCGCGACTGTTTCAAATCTCAGTTCTTCACGAGCACTTCGTGACGTGACACTTGCTCATGGTTGCAGCTATTCAGCATCGGCAGTTGGCGAGGTGAATGTAGTGACCAAAATGAAAGAAACAGGGGCTGTGATAGGCGGTGAGGGTAATGGTGGAGTAATCTATCCAGCTGCTCACTATGGGCGTGATGCGCTTGTGGGCGTGGCACTGTTCCTCACACTCCTTGCAAAGAGCGGCAAGAAAGTGTCAGAGCTGAAAAAGCAGTATCCGTCATACGCGATAGCCAAAAATAAGGTAGAACTGACCCCGGATGTAGACGTTGATGCAATCTTGAAGGCAATGAAAGCAAAATATGCGGCAGAGAAGGTGACAGATATAGACGGCGTGAAGATAGACTTTGCAGACTCCTGGGTGCACCTTCGCAAGTCTAACACAGAGCCAATAATCCGTATCTATTCAGAGGCACAGACAATAGATGAGGCTGAGGCGCTTGGAAATGCAATAAAGGAAGTCATTTTAAGCAAAAAATACTAATATAAACTTAAACATTATGAATATTAAGAATATTGCTATGGTATGTATAGCAGCGGCTGCCGTGACTTCTTGCGGTAACCAGCAGGGGCTCAAGAGCCTCAATACCGAGTATCTGTGCGATAGCATAGCGCCAGGAGAAGATTTTTATGACTATGTGACGCTTGGCTGGCAGAAGGCTCATCCACTGACAGACGAGTATTCACGCTATGGACAGTTTAACGTGTTGAGCGACGAAAACGAAAAACGCGTGAAGGACATCGTTCTCTCTTTGGGAGAGACAAAGCCTGAAAAGGGAACAGTGGCGTATAAGGTAGCTACTGTATACGCTCTTGCGATGGACTCAGTACGCCGCAATGAGGAGGGGGCAAAGCCAATCCTTGCAGACCTGAAGAGGATAGAGGAACAGCCGGCAGACAAGATGGGTGAACTCTTCCTATGGATGCAGAAAAACTATGCAAATCCATTTTTCGGAGCAGGTCCGATGGAAGACTTTAATGACTCCAATAACTATGCGATGTATGTAAGCGCATATCGCCTTGGTATGGGAGACCGCGACTATTATCTTCTTGAGGATGAGGAAAATACAAAGGCTCGTGAGGCTTATCGTACTCTAATCGTGACTCAGATGAAGAATGCCGGTTATTCAGAAGAGGATGCGAACCGCATTATGGAAAATGTGCTCAAAATAGAGACAAAAATCGCTGAGGAAACATGGACTCGCGAGGAAAGCCGTGATATAGCCCGCATGAACAATGTGAAAACGGCAGAAGAACTTGCATCAATGTATCCGGAACTGGACTGGAAGGCATATTTCCCTGAGACAATGGGTATAGAAATGCCGGAGAAGGTGATAGTGACTGAAATTAATACAGTAAAGCGCGGTCTTGAGCTAATGTCATCGCTGTCTGAGCGCGAAATAAAAGATTTCTATCTGTGGCTATATGTAGACCAGGCATCAAGCAAGCTGAGCGATGCGTTTAGCGATGCAAACTTTGAGTTTGAAAAAGTTCTCAGTGGAGTGAAAGAGCAGCGTCCACGCTGGAAACGAGCACTCTCAGCAACGGAACGTGCTCTTGGTGAGGCAATCGGTCAGCTATACGTAGAAAAGTATTTCCCTGAATCATCAAAGCAGTATATGCTTGACCTTGTGGAAAATCTGCGTACAGCACTTGGCGAGCATATCCAGAACTTGACCTGGATGAGCGACAGCACAAAGGAAAATGCCCTGAAAAAACTTGCAGCATTTACTGTAAAAATCGGTTATCCAGACAAGTGGAAGGATTATTCTTCAATGAATATAGACCCAGAAAAGTCATACTACGAAAATATGCATGAGGTGTCAATGTGGTATCAGGCAGACACATATGCGAAATGGGGTAAGCCGGTGGATAAGACAGAATGGGGCATGACTCCACAGACAGTAAATGCTTATTATAATCCGATGGCAAATGAAATAGTGTTCCCCGCAGCAATCCTTCAGGCACCATTCTTTGACCCAGAGGCAACAGATGCAGAAAACTATGGCGGTATCGGTGTTGTAATCGGTCATGAGATGACTCACGGATTTGATGACCAGGGACGTAATTTTGATGCACAAGGCAATATGGTCAACTGGTGGACTGACGCAGATGTAGAGGCGTTTAATGCTCTTGCTCAGAAACTTGTGGCACAATTTGACGCAGTGGAAGTACTCCCGGGACTTAATGCTAATGGAACATATACACTGGGCGAAAATATAGCCGACCAGGGTGGTCTTCGCGTATCTTATACAGCATTCCTTGCATCTCAGGCAAAGAAGGGTGTAGATATCAACAGTGAAGATGCCAAGGTGGCAGGTTTTGCTCCTACTCAGATATTCTATATGAACTATGCGAATATATGGGCAAGCAATATCCGCGAGGAGGAAATGCGTCGCCTGACAATCCAAGATGTACACTCTCTGGCAAAGAACCGTGTAAATGTGTCATTGCGCAATATTACTCCGTTCTTTGAGGCGTTTGGTATAAAGGAGGGTGATAAGCTTTATCGCGCACCTGAAGACCAAGTTATAATCTGGTAAATAAAAACGATATATGTGGGCGCATGAGTGAGCGCCCACATTTTTATACGAATTGGAAAAAGTATTTTATAAACTATGCCATGGCGGTGCTATTGGCGGAAATGAATTATACAACTATGAGAAATTTATTAATCATTATTATGTTTTTCAGCAGTGTGTCTCTATATTCTCAAACGGTGAGAAGCTATATTGAGAGTGAAATAAGAAGTCAGTCTGCACAAGGAGTCATCTCTGAGGTTCTGCAACACTGTGGAACGTGGGTTGAATGGTCTGCATCGGGTGATGAAATAACAATGATGGATGGGACACGATGGATACTAAAACCATATAACGATGGGCTTATCCACTATAAATACGCAGGAACGAGCGGTCAGTCTCAACCATATACTCAATTAATCGAAACAGTATTCAATAATAATTACTCCAAGATGCGAATCAGATATGATTTTGGTCCAATGGGAATGAGAGTGCCCATGATAGGACTCTTCAGGTATATCGGAGACGGGAAAGAACTTGCTGAGGAGTGGATAAATATGTCTGATGAAGAATAATAGAGAAGTGGTGGCCTTAGATGTCCACCACTGTTATAATTGTCCGGTCTGTTGATTAGACATTTTTCTTAGAGCACGGAATTCGATGAATATAAGGATGGATGTGACTATGGTGGCGCATGAGTCGCTTATAGGGAAAGACATCCATATACCGTCGAGCCCTTTTAGATTGGTCATGATGAGAAGGAGAGGGATAAGGAAAATGACTTGCCTGGTTAGCCCGAGGAATACTGATTTTCCGGCGCGTCCGAGCGACTGGAAGAATGTTGTGGATATGATTTGAACCCCCACCATCCAGAAGCAAACCATAGAAATGTTAAGTGCATGTGCTGTGACGTCTATCAGCTCTTTATCATCGGTGAAAGCCCTTGCGATGTAAGCCGGGGTGAACATGCCACCGCACCAACCAATAAGGCAAATTAGTGTAGAGACTCCGGCAGCGAGCCAAAATGCGCCCTTGAGGCGGTTTAGTCGCCCGGCACCGTAGTTGTAACCGATGATAGGCTGCAAACCCTGGCAGATGCCAATAATTATGGCAACTATCATTGCTGTGTAAGTGGTGAAGATTCCGGCAGCCGCCACAGCTGTGTCACCGCCGTATTTTAGGAGAGTGTTGTTTATGATGACGTTTATAAAGCAGCTTGCAACGTTTACGATGCTCGGTGCTGCTCCGATAGCCACGATTTCCATTGCTATTCTCCAGTCGATTCGGTAAATTCCTCGTTTGAATACGAGTGTGCTGTCTTTGAGAGTGAAGTGGTGAAGCACGAATAGCATAGATATAAACATGGAGATGTCTGTGGCGATGGCAGCTCCTTTGATACCCATGTCCAGCGCATAAACGAATGTAGGGGCGAGGATGATATTTAGTCCGGCTCCAATAATCATAGTCATCATAGCTCTGCGTGGTGCGCCTGAAGCTCGGATGACGTTGTTAAGGCTGAAGCTGAAGTTAGTGAGTAGCAGACCCGGGAGAATGTAAACCATGAACTCTCTGGCATAAGGCAGCGTGACTTCGCTTGCGCCGAAAGCCCTGAGAATGTCGTCGAGGAAAACGGCGAGTAGCGTGATGTAAATGGCGCCGTTGAGCGCGGTGAGAGAAACAGCGTTACCGAGGACTTTTTGTGCAGCGGAGTGGTTGTTGCTTCCGAGTAAGATTGACACACGAGCGGCAGAGCCACCTCCGACAAGCACGCCAATGGCGGTGGCAATGTTCATAACGGGGAATGTAATTGTAAGTCCGGCGATGGCGGCTGGTCCTACGACGTGTCCTATGACCATTCGGTCTATGATGTTGTAAAGCGACATGACGAGCATCCCGACAACAGCAGGGAGGCTGTATTCCCATAGTAGCCTTGCGATGGGTCTGTTAGCGAGTGCTTCAAGGCTTTCGTGTTTCTGCATAATGGTTATGATAATGAGTTAAAAAAAGAAGTGTCAAGGGAAAACTCAACACTTCTTACCAAAAACTATAACGAATGATTACTTATCTCTTAGCAGCATCGAGCTCTGCGCGGCGGAGATATTTCTGCATATCAATGCCGTATCCATCCCCAAATTGAGGATAATCTTTTATGATAGAGCGGTAGATGTCGGCTTCTTCAGCAAATTTGCCTTGTTCGCGGTAAACGCGAGCGAGTTTTTGCATAAAGAAAGGAGTGTAATAAGTGTTGTTGTCAGACTCGCTGATAGCGTCTTTGAAAGCAGAAACTGCCTCATCGAGCTTGTCAAGGTTTACGAGGCAGTCCCCTTTAAGAGAGTATGCAGCAGCACCGATAATGCTTTCGCTTGCGCTGAATTTATCAAGGTATTTAAGAGCTTCCTCGTATTTTTCGTCTTTGTAAAGCATAGTAGCGGCCTGAAGAGCAGCGCGGTTAGCAGCGTCGTAACCGTCGTTGTCGGCAACTTCCATGTACTTAGCGAGTGCTATAGAGTCGTTGCCAAGTGCAAGCTGAATGTCAGCAGCGCCGATATTGTCGTTTGCCTTAGCGATTCCCGGCTGGCGCACGAGGTAAATATAGCCAAGCACTAAAACTACTACACCGACAACAGCCGCTGCAGCCCAGAGGATAATTTTCTTGTTGTTTTGAACTTTTTCACTCATTTCAATGAGAGAATCGTTAAGTTCGTCTACACCGTTTTCAGGTACGTTGTTTTTTTCTTTTGCCATTTTATTGTGAATTTTTTATTTTTCAACAATGTTGTTTTTTCCGAATTGCAAAGGTAAGACTTTTTTTTCAAATCACAAAATTTTAGTGTGATATGTGGATATTTTCGTGAATAATTTTCGTATAAAAGCAAAAATGCGTAAATTCGCAAGATAAAATAGAAGATATATGTTTAGTAGTGAGCCTTATACTTTTGACCGTGTGGTACGACTTGTGTTGTCGCTGGTGCTGATGGTGGCAGTGGTATATTTTGTGTATGTTTTACGCGACGTGCTGCTTCCGTTTGTAGTGGCGTGCCTTGTGGCTTATATATTTGAGCCGTTTGTGCAGTATAATCGGAGTATTTTGCGCCTGAAGGGACGTGGCGTGGCGGTTTTTGTGACGCTTTTTGAGACGTTTACGTTGCTTTGTCTTTTATGTTACTTATTTGTGCCGACGATAGTAAAAGAAATGTATTCACTTGGCTTAATGCTACAGGAGTATGCAACTGAGCATCGCGATGTGGATTATGTGCCTGTTTGGCTTCAGGAGTTTATCCGAAATAATGTAGACTTGAAGTCGATAGCATCACATATAACGTCAGACGATGTGCAGAAGGTGATGGACAGTGTGTTTTCAGTGGTATCGGGAGGTGTAAGTTTTGTTGTGGGCATAGTGGAATGGATTTTTGCGTTGCTATATCTTGTGTTTATAATGCTGGATTATGACCGCCTGATGTCAGGGTTTAAGAAGATTGTTCCGGCGAAGTATCGAAAGACGGTTTTCGGAATTGGGAATGACATAAAGCGGAGCATGAACTTGTATTTCCGCGGTCAGGCTCTGATAGCTGTGATTGTGGCGGTAATATATTGCATAGGTTTTACAATTGTGGGTCTGCCATTGGCGATAGTTCTTGGATTGCTGATAGGGGTGCTGTTTATGGTGCCGTATCTGCAGTTTATCACGATAATACCGGTGACTTTCTTGTGCCTTGTTGTTTCCACGACGGGCGAGACCTCGTTTTGGACAATGTGGTGGGAGTGCATGGCAGTATATGCTGTGGTTCAGGTAGTAGCGGACGTGATATTGACACCCAAAATCATGGGTAAGGCCATGGGTATGAATCCGGCTATAATCCTGCTGTCGCTGTCGATATGGGGAAGCCTTCTGGGTATTTTGGGAATGATTATAGCTTTGCCGCTGACGACGCTGATAATAGACTATTACAACAGATATGTCAGTAAATGAAAAGGGGAATAGTATACCATTTGGCACAAAGTATGAGATTTGGGATTAGCGGGTTCATAACATAGTAGTTTTTACTGCAAAGTTCTGAACTCGTAATGTGTTCAGAAAAGACATTTATTTATTCTCTGAAAGGGAGTCTTTTTTGATGTCGGATTTCAATGGGATTACTTTGCCAAATAGAATAATACCGGCAGCGAGAGTTCGCTTATTTCCTTTTGAAGTAACGCTTGCGTCAAATGTAGAGAAGAAAATATAATTAGATATATCAGTTTGTACCATATTATCAATTATGGTAGGAGCAAAAAGCATAGCGAGTCCCGAGCCTATTTTTTCCCAAGCATCGTTGTCTTCATTAGTTACGTCTTGACTCATTGTTTGAGCAATTGTTTCCATTATCATCGTCTTTATCTCTTCCTTAGCCTCTGTCTTTGAAGGGTTTTTCAAAGCAGCTAAAAAGAAAAAGGCAATGATAATTATTCCAAATATCAAGCGACCAGAACCGCGTTTGTGAGATTTGGGTTGTTCGATGTGAACATCCTCAGAAGCATCTTCTTGTTGCGGCTGAGTATATTTATTTTCCTGTTTGCGTTCATCTTCAACGCTTTTTTTTGATGAATCTAAAGACATGGTAAGAGTTATTTACGGATTACCCAAGTTGTGCAGTTTAAGACACCACCAGTGAGGGCGACGTCGTTGTAATCAATGGTTTCAATAATTTTGTTAGGGAACACATCTTTTAGTTTGGCAAGTGCCTCGGAATCCTTATTGCCAGATACGCCAAACATAGGTAAAATAATGAGGTTGCCAACTTCAAGATAGTTTAGATAAATTCCGATTGCATGGTCGGTGTTACCCTTAATCTTATGCTCGAACCAAGGGAAGTTAATATAATTAAGGTTAGCTTTATCAAGGACCTTGATAATTGCCTTTTTCATATAAATGAGGTCCTCATCGAGATTGTTGACAAGTACAGTGTTCGAGTCAACAAAGCGCATCATACCGTCGGCATGTCCGGTGAAATCATATTCGGGTTTGTAAGCAGGGATAATGATAATTTCACATTCAAGGAGATTTGCAAGTTCCGCTTTAAGATTTTCTTCGGACCAATCGGGATTTTCCGAGAAGATGCGGTCAGTAATTATGGCTTTATTGCCGTACATTACTACGTTTCCGCCATCGAGATTAATATCTGAAAAAACAGGCGTAATACCGTTGATTTTATCTACGAGCTTTACATCAGAACGAGAGTCTGAATATTTAGGGTCATTCAAATATGATGGTTCATATCTGAATTGAATTAGTTTACCGCTCGGAGTCTGCACGGGCATATAATCTCTGCACCATATATCTTTTGTGCCTTCAAGGAAAGCAAAAGGGACATTATGCTTGTTCAATATGTCGGTTAGGCGTTTGCAGGTTTCCGTGTATTGTGATGCTAGTAAAGCCGATAGGTAAACTACTTGACCCCCTTCTTCTATCTTCACTGAAGATTGAGGCTTTTCGATTTCAATTTTATTTTCGATAATTTGTTGTTGTGGTGCAGGTTTATCAGTATCTTGTTTTTTACTCCATTCTCGGCGAAATTGTGCATCATCAGAACCGAGTATTTGTATGCACAATTCTCTAGTCGGTTCTATAT
Organism: Muribaculaceae bacterium; assembly: GCA_051871335.1. Taxonomy (GTDB): domain Bacteria; phylum Bacteroidota; class Bacteroidia; order Bacteroidales; family Muribaculaceae; genus CAJUPY01. The sequence goes on from JBJECS010000067.1 coordinate 9,387, forward strand.
TGTTCTTAATACAAATATCTCGGAATATATTGAGTTTGCCCCTACAATCAGAGCTGAATGAATTGATATAGTCATTAGATATAATCTTGCCCGAGAGTAATAAAACACTTTGCATTTTACGCAGTATTGCTCGTTGTTTCTTAGTAGGAGTATTTTTATTGGCTAAATCATTCATGAGTTGAGCAAGTGGCTTCGTTCTACAATTGTTATAAATGGCCTTGCATCCCTCATAGATGCCGAATAAACTACCTAACACTCCTATTACAGTAATTATTATTTCCATTGAAGTCATTTTGAATCAAGTTATTGAGAATTTTTGCAAAGTTACTATTTTTTTCTGAAACACCTCGCAATCTTAACGGAAATATGCGTAAAAAACAAACAAAACAAACCATCAATGTGCCTCTGTGTACTTACTCTTATGTGTATATTTTTATATATATTTTAAAAGGGGATATTAATTGTTGAATTATTATTTGATGCTAAAGAGCGTCGTCGGGGAATGTGACTTCGTTGATGACTTTGTTTGATTTGTGGAGTCGAATCCAAGTCTTAAATGAGCGAGAGCCTTCGGTGAGGAGGATGATGCGAGCTCCGTTACCTCCGGCGATGTTGTTGTAAACGGTGTTTGCGCCGGAGTATCTGCCGTAAGCGAGCGCTATTCCTTGCCAAGATGTTATGTAGTCGTTGATATGGTCGTGTCCTACGAAAAGTCCCATGATGTCGTGGCATTGGAACATTGCAGAGCATAGTCCGGTATTGATTTTAGGGCTGCAAGGAGCCTCTTTGCGAGTGCCGACAAGAAATGCGCTTTCAGAGGCTGCAGCGGTGTTAAATTCGGGTGTAGGGATGTGCATGAAGGCGAGAGAGGGGAGAGGGTTTCCGTTGTTTGCTGCGGTGAAAGCCTTGCTGGTAGTGATATACCAGTTAATCTGGTCGTTTTTCACCCACTCGTAGCCGTCAACTTTGTTGTATCCATGGCTGTCAATCATATAAAGGACAGCGGCGTCGGTGTCGTTGTGTGCAGATTTGATGGTTAGTGTATAGTTTGTCTTGCCGGAAATTCCCGGGGTAGTAGATGTGAGATTACCGGGAAAAGATGTGATGTAATCGTAGATTTGATCAGGGTTCCATTCGAGCTCTGCATCGTGATTGCCGAGTGTGACTGCGAAAGGAATGCCGCGAGAGACGCAAGGCTCGAGAGCGCAGCGAAGTCCTTCTTTTACCGGTGAACCATAGATTAGGTCACCGGTATATATTACGAGGTCAGGTTTTTCTTCGTCAAGGATGTGTGAGATGTTTTCTCCGGCGATGTCGGAGTTTGTGTCACCGGCAATCCAGTGAATGTCTGTCAGCTGAACAATCTTGAAAGTTTTGTCGGCGTTAAACTTCAGTTGTGCGGAGAGTGTGAGTGCGAGAGTTGTCGCAACGAAGGAGAGGATGAATTTTTTCATGATAGAGAGTTATTTTATTATATAACGGATGGTTTTTAAAATTATTGCATAACCTATCAAAAAATAAAGGCTACCTTCTCAGTAGCCTTTACCGTTAATTATGGTATGATTTAAGCTGTTTATTGGGAGTGTGAAAATATATGTCTAACAAAATAATGTTATTTGTATCTTGCCCATCGGATAAGGTCTTTGAAAGTAGGCTTCTTGCCGTACATAAAGATACCGACGCGATAGATTTTTGCAGCAATCCAGACCATGGCGATGAAAGAGATGTAAAGTATTATTACGGAAATGATAGGCTCCCAAGTGGGGATTCCGTAAGGGATACGAACCATCATCAGCATTGGTGAAGTGAAAGGTATCATTGATAATACAACAGCTAAGGTGGAGTTTGGTTCGGCACCAACGACAGTGGCGCAAACAAAACCGATGATAATAGGCATAAGCGCGACAGACTGGAGTTGTGAAGCGTCTTGTATATTATCTACAGCAGAGCCTATAGCTGCATAAATTGAAGAGTAAAGGAGAAATCCTCCTATGAGGAAGAGAACCATGTATGTGAAGATTGTAGCAATGTGTCCGAAGTCTGTGAGTGCGGAAACAGCCTGCACCATTTCCATGTCGTTTGTCATGGAAGCAGTCTGCCCGGCGTTCATGGCAGCAACATCGGCGAGGACGTCGGCAGGGAGTAGAGCCGGGATAACGTATCCGAGAGCGGTGAAGAGCAGTATTCCCCAAATGGCAATCTGTGTGAGTGCGACGAGTCCGATTCCGAGGATTTTACCCATCATGAGCTGCTCGGGACGGACAGAGGAGACTACGATTTCGAGGACACGGTTGTTTTTCTCCTCTATAATGCTTGTCATGACCATTTGTCCGTAAATGATAAGGAACATATAAAGGATAAATGCCATAGCGAGTCCTGTGATGAAGCTTGTCTCGCTTGATGACGATGCTTCTTCTTCCCCTGTGTCTTCCGCGATGCGGTAAGTTGCGATTTGAACGTTGGCGTTTACTTCAGATAGTATTTGCTGAATGTTGTCGATGTTGTAAGCTTTAAGTCGCTCGTTTTCGATAATGTTTTTCAGTTGGCTGCGTATACTGCCTTCAATTTCCAACGAGCTGGCACCATGATTGTAAAGTGCGATGTTAGAGGGGTTCTTGATAGCGTTTTCACCTATTACAAGCACGCCGTCGAATCTTGTGTCAGCCTTAGCGCTGTCTATTGGCATGTTTACTCGAGAGAATTGGATTGTCTCGGTGTCTTGTAGTGAAGCGGCGACGATGCCGGAGCGGTCTATGACAGCGTAATTGTATGTGTCGCTTTCGTGGAAAATCATGAGGATTGTGGGCAGCGCCATTAGAGCCAGCATGATTATTGGCACGAGAAGTGTAGTTATAATAAAGCTTTTTTTATAGACTCTCTCGAAGTATTCACGGGAGATGATAAGTCCTATTTTGCTGCTCATTTTTGTGAGTTGTTAAATTGTTCAACGGTAGAGATGAAAATTTCGTCCATGGAAGGGAGAGCCGGGGCGAATGTTGTAAGGTCTAAAGTCTCGGCAGCGAGTTTTACCATGTCTCTGCGAGAGACGAGAGGAGTGACCTTTATAGTAAGTGATTTCTCGGTCTGTGAAACGGTTTCGATGTTTTGCTCCATGATGTTACCATCGAGCTTTGAGAGAAATTCGTCAGCTTCGCCGGCGAAAGTGATGCGGTATCGGTTGGCACCGAGTCGAGAGCGGATTTCTGCGACAGAGCCGGTGAGAATGTTTTGTGACTTGTTGATGAGTGTGATGTCGTCGCAAAGAGATTCAACGCTGCTCATGTTGTGAGTGGAGAATATAACTGTAGCTCCATTGTCTTTAAGGCGAAGAATCTCATTCTTGAGGATGTTTGCGTTGATGGGGTCAAAGCCGGAGAAAGGCTCGTCGAAAATCAGGAGCTTAGGGTTGTGCAGTACGGTGATGATAAACTGCACTTTTTGCGCCATGCCCTTAGATAACTCTTCAACTTTTTTGTCCCACCAAGAAGAAATTTCGAGCCGGTCAAACCATTCTTTTAGTCGAAGTTCGGCATCGCTCTTGCTAAGTCCTTTTAGTCGGGCGAAGAAGAGAGCTTGCTCTCCAACTTTCATTTTCTTGTAAAGTCCGCGTTCTTCAGGTAGATATCCAATCTGAGCGACGTCATCCTGGCAGAGCCTGTGCCCGTCGAAAGTTACTGTTCCTGAATCAGGGGCAGTTATATGGTTGATAATTCGAATGAGGGTGGTCTTGCCAGCTCCGTTAGGTCCTAAGAGTCCGTAAACTCTGCCCTGATTGACGGTAATAGACACGTCGTTTAGGGCTTTGTGCCCGGTGTATTCTTTTGAGACGTGTTCTACTTTTAATAATTCCATTTTTGTTCCTGAGTGATTAATAATTTTTAGTTGTCTGTAATATATGACGCAAGTTTTGCGGAAAAGTTGCATCAGTATGGGAAAAAGAGTGAAAAATGAGGGGAACCCCAATTTATTTCACTACTTTACCGCATGAGATGAAAGTCTTCTCGTAGTATTGTTCGGTGATTTTGTTGATGACTACTCCTCGTGAGGTGGAAGCGTGAATCATCTTGTCAGCTCCGATGTAAATGCCGACGTGTGAGACTTTTTTCTTGTCTTTGCCAGTTGCGAAGAATAATAGGTCGCCGGGACGGAGGTCTTTTTTCTCGATTTTCTTGCAGAAATCAGCCTGTTTGGCGGAGTTTCGAGGGAGTTTTATTCCGCAAACGTCCTTATATATGGTCATGACCATGCCTGAGCAGTCAGTCCCATTCCGGCTTTCTCCGGCGTATTTGTAAGGAGTGCCGAGCCACTTGTTAGCTTCTTTTACAATGGCTTTTCGTTGCTTGCCATCGATTTTGATTTCTTGCTCCTGCTCTGAGCCGTCGGATGAATAGTTTTCGGTGTTGCTATAAATAGGGTCTGACGCAGTGACCTTCTTGCTGCTGTGGCAGGAGGTGAGAATTGATATAAGAAATAATATAACGACGTATTTTTTCATTCTGATGACAAAAGTAGGTAAAAAATATGTATCTGCAAATAAAATTTGGTGAAAAATGACTGAATATTCAAAAACTATTTCGTAACTTTACGGAGTTAAAAAATAATCAGAAAAATTCATCATAGATATGACCCTACGCAAAATTTTCCTATCAGCCCTTATGGCAGCGAGCCTGACAGCAACGGGATATTCAGAAAATCCTGTGTGGCTTGAGTCTGATTCAGCATCAGCAATAGCATCACGCATAAATCGTGATTTTCCATATACAGTGAGTGAAATCAAGCAGAAAATAGACTTTCTGGACAATAAGACCATAGACAAGTATATCAAAAAAGGATATATCGAAACGAAGATGATAGGCGGGAAACGGATGGTTCACCGCAAGGCAGACAGCAATGTGAAACTGCTATGCCCGGAGCTGTCCGGTTTTAAGGGTCGCGGGGCGGATGCTGACTCAAACGACGTAAAGCTGGTAACGGATATTGTATATAGCTCAAATGGTGACGGTGGACTGACGCAGAAAAAGCGTGTGAAATACCGGTTCACGATAGATGTCCCTACGGTGGATGCAATAAAGGGCGATACGCTGCGTGTGTGGATGCCAATTCCGCTGGTGACACAGCGTCAGCCGTCGGTGAAGATAATATCTACATATCCGGAGGATTATGTACTCTCAACGCCGGACCGCTCAGTGCATAATACTGCGTATTTCGTTCAGCCTGTTGGCGAGGAGAACACACACTTTGAGTGTGTGGTGGAATTTGAGGTGGGGGCGCAATATTTTGCTCCAGACTATATTCTTTCAAACCTCAAGCCGTATGATGAGACTTCGTCACTATATAAACAGTATACCTCATTTGAGGCTCCTCACATTGTGGATATGACATCTCTGGCAAAGAGCATAGTGGGGGATGAGAAAAATCCGTATCGATGCTCAGAAATGGTGTATGACTATATCATAAAGAATTATCCATGGGCGGGAGCACTGGAATATAGCACAATCCCATGTATACCGGAATATGTGATAGATGGCAAGCATGGAGACTGCGGGCAGGTGTCGCTGCTGTATATCTCCCTGATGCGCAGCCTGGGTATCCCGGCAAGGTGGGAGAGCGGCTGGATGCTTCACCCGGGAGCCTTGAATCTTCACGACTGGGCGGAAGTTTATTTTGAGGGCGTTGGCTGGGTGCCTGTAGATGCATCATTCGGACGCTATACACCGGCAGGCGAAGAAAACCTCATAAAGTTCTATTCTACAGGTCTTGACCAGTGGCGCCTTGCAGCAAACAAGGGTGTGTGCGGCGAGTTTTTCCCGGCAAAGACATTTATCCGCTCAGAGACAGTTGATTCACAGACGGGCGAAGTGGAGTGCAGTAAAGGTAATCTTTTCTATCCGGGCTGGGACCAGAAATTGGAGATTCTCAGTGTTGAAGATTTAGGCAACGGAATAATTACCCCATCGGCAATTATCAGCGAAGTGAAACAGCAAGTTGCACCGGACCGCCGCCAAGTGATTTTTGAGATAAAAGGCACAAAAAAAGGTGATACAGTGGTTCTCACAGGCAAAACGTCTGAGCAGACTGCAAAAGACGCATTGCTTGCAGCCTTTGAAAAAAGGGGAATCGCAGTGAAAGATAATATTACCGTCTATCCGTCAGATAAATGGGCTATTGTGAAACTCGCAGTGTGCTGTTTGCGTACAAGACCGAGTCTTGGAGCAGAAATGGCAACACAGTCTATTATGGGACAACCTATCCGCCTGCTCGAGGAGGTTGGCAATGACTGGTGGCGTGCTCAAACGCCGGACGGCTATATCGCGTACATCTCAGATGCTTCATTTGCGGAAAAGACGGCTGATGAGATGGCGCAGTGGCGCAGTGCAGAGCGTGTGATAGTGACAAAACTCCATCAGACACGCATCTACAGGACTGCAAAAAGCACTTCCCCGCGAGACGTGATTTCGGATGCGGTGTTGGGCGATATTTTAGAGGGCAAGTATGATGCGAAATCAGCAATGACTCATGTAGTGCTGCCTGACGGGCGCGAGGGATATATCTCAACGGCAGATGTAGCACCTTTTGCAGAATGGGCGAAGCAAAAATTTGATGCACAGAAAATCCTGGATACGGCATATTCTATGGAAGGAACGTATTATCTGTGGGGTGGCACTTCGATAAAGGCATGCGACTGCTCAGGGCTATCAAAAATCAGCTATCTTTCAAATGGCATCATATTGATGCGCGACGCTTCGCAGCAGGTAAAGACCGGAACCAACCTGGGTGATGACTGGACGAAATTCAAGGCTGCAGACCTATTGTTTTTCGGAAATAAAAAGACGGGCAGGATAACGCACGTTGCAATCCACGACAAGAATGGCGACTATGTTCACTCTTCGGGTCGTGTAAAGCGTAATTCTCTAAATCCGAAGTCACCGCTATATGGCTCTCACTCTTTTATCACGGCAGTGCGCATAGACGGGAATATACCGTCTCAGGGCATAACGAGAGTGGAAGACCACCCATGGTTTTTTAACAAATAAGAATAATAACAAGCCTTAAACATAAAATTTATGGACAGAAGAAATTTCCTGAAGGGCGCAGCATTAGGCGCAATGGCGATAGCTGCCCCTATCTCCTTTTCAGCATTCGGTGAGCCAACTAAGCATACCGGTCGTTCAGGTCGTCTTAATCTGACGTTTTTCCCATATGAGCTGCAGTTGCGCCATGCTTTTAATCTTGCGAAATACAGTCGCACAACGACACCAGACGTTCAGGTACGTCTTGAATATGACGGCATAGTGGGCTATGGTGAGGCGTCTATGCCTCCATATCTGGGAGAAAGTGTGGAAAGTGTGACAAAATTTCTTTCCGCGCTGGATTTATCTCAGTTTACAGACCCGTTCCGCATAGAGGAAATACATGAATATATGGATTCTGTGGCACCTAACAACCGAGCAGCGAAGGCGTCGGTGGATATTGCACTACATGACCTGTTGGGCAAAATCATGGGTCAGCCATGGTATAAAATCTGGGGTCTTGACCCAGGAAAGGCTCCGAGTACGTCTTTTACTATCGGAATAGATAAGGCAGATGTGGTACGCCAGAAAGTTGATGAAGCGGACCCGTATAATGTCCTTAAGGTTAAGATGGGTCTTGACAATGACAAGGAACTTGTAGAAATAATCCGCTCAAAGACAGACCGTCCGATATGCGTAGATGCAAACCAGGGGTGGAGTGACAAGGAAAAGGCTCTTGAGATGTGTCATTGGCTGTCGGAGCGTAATTGTCTTTTTGTGGAACAGCCGATGCCGAAGGAGATGATAGAAGAGACGGCGTGGTTGCGCGAGCGTTCACCGCTGCCAATTATAGCAGATGAGTTTTTGCAGCGTCTGCCGGATGTGCGTCGTGCAGCGGAGGCATACGATGGTATCAATATCAAGCTGATGAAGAGCACGGGTATGCATGAGGCGTATCAGATGGCTGTTCTTGCTCGTGCGCTGGGAATGAAGGTGATGCTTGGCTGTATGACGGAGACTTCTTGTGCGGTCACAGCAGCAGCTCAGCTTGCTCCGATGGTTGATTGGGCAGACCTTGATGGCAATTTGCTGATAGCAAATGACTTGTTTGACGGTATTAAAATTGTAAATGGCAAGGTGACAATACCGGAACGTCCGGGAATTGGAGTGGAGCCGTTGGCTTGAAGAATTAGTTCTTGAAAATTTTTCTCTCGCTTGTCTTTAATGAAGGCAAGCGAGAGTTGTTTTGTGGCTGTTGGCTAAGTTGCTGGTAATTAGGGTGTTGTCAGGGTGTATTGATGTGTCGTAGAGGGCTGGCGTAATTTTTTTTGAAAAAAGTTGCTAAAAAATTTGGAAATTTGGATTTTTTTGCTTAACTTTGCACCAATCAAAATTAAGGACTATGAAAGACATGAAAATCCATCCTATTTCAGATAATCAACATGCAGCAGCGGAGGACAAGCTGTTGGCATCTTTTTTTGAGCTTGACCGTTGGGAACATGCTTTGAAAAAGGGGTCAGATAAGGGCATGAGTCCAAAAGTCCTGCGCGAGCTTAGTACTGCAGAGGGAAGAGTAGCACTGTATCGTGCAATTCGAGACCATGAGTATCATATCGATATGCCGAGGGAGCAGAGAATCCCCAAGGACACTCCGGGCGAGTATCGTAATGTATATATCAACAGCGACGAGGACCGAATAGTGCTCAGTATAGCGAATGATTTGCTGCTTGACAAAATGAGTGACCGGATACACCCTTCATGCAAGTCTTATCAGCCAGGCATAGGCTGCGGAAAAGTGGTGAAAGAGGTATCAAAGGCGATAGCGGACAAGTTTGGAAGCGAGGAAAGCGGCAAGGTGATAGGCTGGAAAAGTGATTTGTCGAAGTATTTTGACAGTGTAAAAATAGAGTATATTGACAAGGCTTTTGACGAGGTAGAGGAGCGATATGGCAAGTCAGCACTCATAGACCTATTGAGGGAGTATTATCACTCGGAGGAATATATAAATCATGAGGGGAAGCTGACTCGTGAATATAAGTCACTAAAGCAGGGTTGTGCAGTGTCGGCATATCTGGCAAATGCAGTTCTGCATGAAGTAGACGAGGCACTATATGGTCTTAAAGGCTATTATGTACGTTATTCAGACGATATGCTGTATATCGGAGAAGACTATGAGGAGGCGAAGTCTCTTATGGACGTAAAGCTCAGTGAAGCGGGGTTGCGCAAAAATGACAAGAAGTTTAAGTATCTTACAGATAATAAATGGTTTAACTTTCTTGGCTTTTCAATACGAGGTGGCAGTATTTCGATATCACCACACCAGGTAGAGACGTTCAGCCATGAAATCCATGAGCGTGTGTTTAGGCGAGTGCCTTCTAAATGCGGTGAAGGAGGAAAGCGTCATCAGGTAAAAAATCCGCTTCGGAGGGTACTGAAGTATCTGTATGTAGGAGACGGAGAGCATAGCTGGGCGACGCGGATATTGAACTGCATAAACAGCCAAAAGGACATTGACACGCTGAATACATACATACTTGACTGTCTGAGGGCATCTGAGACAGGGCGAAGGAAACTTGGAGGTCTTCAGTATAGCTCGGGTCAAGCCGGAGGCTGCATAGTAAGGACGAAAGGTCGTCATGTGAGTAGTAACCGGCGGAAGACGGTCAGGGAGATAGAGGGCTATATGTCGCTGACGTGTATGCGTAAAGCTCTGTTAAGCTCAAGACCGGTATATGAAGCTATGGTAAGAGGAATTTGACATAATGCGACGCACACGCATCGAGGAGAGTGGGGATTTCCCCACATTGCAAATGTTCCATTTGCAATGTCAACATTTTAGAGTTATGTGCCCGGAAATCGGCACTCTCCATTTTTTAATTGTCGCACGAGCAAGGGGATATGGGAAGAAGACCATTCACATGCGCAAATTGAGCATTTGCGCATGATTAAAAGTTTAGAGAGACGTGCCCGGCTTTTTGACATATCCCATTTTTTAATTATAAACTAAAAAAAACAATATAATGAGTGATACAATATTTAGGGTTGCTATGCAATCTACAAGAACAGGCAAGCGTGTGGTGGTGAATATACCCAATCGTACGGTGAAAATCGACGGTGTTAAGGTGATTGACCGCGGAGATTATTCGGGAAACCTTGGTCTACGTAAGGTCTCACCGGAGGTAGCGTTCCGTCACATAGAGGAGGCTTATGAGCAGTATAAGTATTGTTCTCCACAATCCGGCGGCCGCAGAAACAGGTGCCTGTTTAAGGCGCTGAAAGAGGACGAGCTGAATGGGACTCAAATCCTTGAGTGTAATGAGGAGGCTCGTACGAGACTTGAAATGACGGTCCTTATCTATGCCATGAACGGGTCACTGGTGATACCAGAGGGTATGTGGTATTGGCAGAGCAAGAAAGACAAGGACTTGGTGATATTAAAGGAATGGTTAAATAAATAATTAATTAAAATATTACATCATGAATTTGATAAGTAAATTTAAAGGAATTTTTGCTTCAACAGAAAGCAATGACAGTGTAGAACGAATGATAGAGTCAAGTGGCGACATCTGGCTTCACAGGGAGTGGCGTCGCTGGATAATGGCTCAAATGTTCAAAAACCTGAAGTGGGGCAGGGGTGAGCTTAGCGAGAAGAATATAGACCGCCGCCTGAAACAGTATTCTGCATGGCGTGCGAAGAAAATAGTGAAGGAAGACCTGCAAGCGCAGAAGCGTCTTATCGCGCATAATGAGCTGGAGGAGGTCAAAGAGCGCAGCCGGTGGTATAATCAGGGTGTATTGGACGGTCTTAAGGGTTGTAGCATGGCGAATGAGGCGTTTAAGGACGCGTATAAGGGCACTGGAGCGTATTTTACAATGAAAAACATGATAATGTTTCATGGCTGTGTTTTTTATGAGGGCGGTGAGGCAATGACGCGCGAGGAGTCTTTGGAACGTCTTAAGAGCCTAAACGAAAACAGGTCGATTACCGGTTCTCAAATGGTTCAAATCATGCTAAGTCTGATTTCGGACAATAAGTTTTCTTATGGCATTAAGAAAAACTAATTGTAAAAGCCAAATGAGTCAATTCTGAGTGCTCTGAAAATCGGGGTGCTTGTCTTAATAATCACTTAATTCTAATTAAAAATGAAAAAACAATACAATATGAATAATAATAACATAAACAATTCAAAATCAATGAAAAACGAAGAAAAAGTTGAGTCTCAGAGAATGCTGAATATCCGTCAGAAGCTGATAGCGAGAAAGCTGGAGCTTGCGGGGTTCAATGTAAGGCGTCGTTCGGTGAATACGCTTATGGTAGTTTTTAACGGGTCGAGGTATTTTATGAGATTTGAGAAAAATGGCAATTTTGCGTTTTACACGAGGTGCCAAGGTGTGCCGTCTGCTGAAGTGTACGAGGATTCGTATATGTGGCTAATAGGGAAGCTGAACAGTCAGCTTCGAAGGACGAGATTTTTGCTGTCGAATGGTAGGGTGTGGGTTCTTCTTGCAGTGAGAGGTGTAAAGCCTCAAGACGTAGTAGAGCGCTTTAAGCGTCTGGTCTATTCAAG
>JBJECS010000068.1:0-4023 GCA_051871335.1 Muribaculaceae bacterium
GGCTTGAGAAAGTCAGGGCTTTGTTTCATATTTTACAATATATTAACATAAGAGGCATATCGAATTTTGATACACCCTCTTTAACTGTCTCAAAACTGTTCTGCTTAAAACTTGTATTCTTCATAATTCTTTCAAATAAAGGTTTTTAAATCATTTTACTTTTTTTCGTAGCATCGTGATATATCACATCCGCCACTATTCACTAAAACAAAGGTTATTAAATTCTTCTGCAAAGTTACAACATCAAATATCCCCTTGTCAAGTCTTTTAACTTACTTTAACATATGTTTTACATTTATTCACATTTCTACACCCATCCCCTATTCAGTATATCTCTGATTTTCAAATACTTATCGTAGGGACGTGATGCATCACGTCCGAAAATATATCCCTCTGATTTTCACCACCTTATCGTAGGGACGTGATGCATCACGTCCAGAATGCATCTCATTGATTTCCACCACCTTATCGTAGGGACGTGATGCATCACGTCCGCCTCATCAGGCGAGGATTGCGCCAATTGGCAGGCTCGGAGAGCATGCTGTCATGCTTAAGACCAGGCGAGGAGCGTAGCGACGACGCCTGGTCACATCCATCCCTCCTACTTCGTGGCTCGGAGAGTCACGTCTTATGGTATCCACATCAAACACCTGACACACAGCAAGTGGCGTCGTTTCCCATCCGCCGCCACTCACTACAAAATTCAGTTCTATTCTCAATTCTTTATTTTCTTCATTATCTCCTTCGGCACAACTTCCTTATTGACCATCACATCAACCGTCTTTGAAAGGAAATATGCTTCTGAAACATAGAAAAATCCATCATACACATGATTTGTGTCCCATGAATTTTTTACCTTGTAATACCGCTTGCCATTCTGGTCCACCGCATAGCCTACTATCACCATTGAGTGGTCATCTGTAGTCTCCTGACGGTCAAACATTTCCTGGCGTGACTCCTGAGTAACCTCAATTTCATCTACAGGCCCGTTTATATCCCATCTTGCATCCTCACGGTCACTGTCGCTCATCTTTACCCAACGGGCAAGCTCTGTCCCCTCCATGTCTGCCTCTGTCTTCTCCTTCGGCATCACGGCGAAGCCCTCTTTCCACTTAAATCCACCTTCACTGACGTCTGCTGCCCACAATACTGTGTAGCCTTTCTCAAGAGAATTGTCAACTATCGCCTTCAGCTCGTCAAGAGGCACATTGACGTATTGACCCCATATCCAGTTATCCGCGATTTCCAGTCCGAAAGAAATATAAAACGGATGGTGAGTAAACGAAGTAAATGGAATATAGTCTGCCATATCCAGTCCCAGCGACTGAGCATACGTCTGCGGCGTATAACTCTTGCCATCTACTTCAAATGTCTCAGGCAGTGCGCCAAAATACGCATCAAGTATGGCATTATAGCCTTTTTTCCATGCCGTTGACAGGCGACGGTTCGGATTACGGTTCACTGCATCAAGATAACCCTTCAGCACAGCCTCCATCTCATAGTGCGAATGTTTCTTTTCTCCATATTCAAGCCCCGAATACACGCTTTCAGGCACCACGCCATACCGCTGCCAGACGTATGGCACATCAAGGTTGCTGCCGCCCTGAGCAAAATTGATTTTACCATTCATGCGGATATACTTGTCTGCCTTGGCGGCATAGCAGTGATACACGCTGAACATCTCAGACAGGTCAAGCTCCTTTCCCGTCTTGCGAAGGATTTCCTCCTCAAAAAAAGACGTTGTGGCAAAACACCAGCATGTCCCACTCTTATTCTGGTCTTTTACAGACGTTGTCGGTATCACCTTTACGTCTGTAAACACGAAGCCGCTGTCTGCAGCCTCTTTTGTCTCTTTCTCGTCTGCATACGCCGTAAACAGCGATACAGCCGCTGCAGACAGCATAAATATTCTTTTCAGCATAATTGTGATGATTTTATAATATAAAACTAAAAAAATGGGCTCAGCCATAAAAAGACCTCGCCCATTCATTTTTTTTGCATCCGGCTTTTTGGGCTTACGGATACATTACTCCGAAATTACTTTCCGAAAAAACGGTTGTAAAGACCTTCAAAGCCCTGACCGTGACGCGCTTCGTCCTTAGCCATTTCGTGTACTGTATCGTGGATTGCGTCGAGGTTAAGCTCTTTTGCACGCTTTGCAATACGCATCTTGTCTGCATTTGCGCCTGCCTCTGCCATCATACGTTTTTCCAGGTTTGTCTTGGTATCCCATACACATTCGCCGAGGAGCTCTGCAAACTTTGATGCATGTTCTGCCTCCTCAAGTGCATAGCGCTTGAATGCCTCTGCGATTTCAGGATAGCCCTCGCGGTCTGCCTGACGTGACATTGCAAGATACATACCTACCTCTGTACACTCACCGTTAAAATGAGCTGTTAGGTCTTTCTTCATTTCATCGTCTGTATCTGCTGCAATACCGATTACGTGCTCAGTCACAAACTGTGGACGCTCTGATTCTACAACTTCTTTGAATTTGCTTTTTGGAGCCTTGCAAAGTGGGCACTGTTCCGGTGCTTCAGGACCTTCATGAACATATCCACATACTGCGCAAATAAATTTCTTCTGCATGATAGTTTTTGTTTTAAGTAGTTAATTTTATATTGAAATGATTTTCATTCAGTATTTATAACAATTTTGTCACTGCAAAGTTAGTTTTTATCCACGTTTTTTCAAAGAAAAAATTGATATTTTTTTTCACAGATTTCCTATCACTCCTCTATACTTCCGCAATTCGTTTGCTGTCAGCTGTTTATCTGCCGTTCCCGCTACCTCTATTGTCTTCACCACATCAAAACCCGCTGGCTTCACTATCCGCTTTATCGCTGTGACTGTAGCCCGGCTCTGGTTCAGCAGCCAGTGAAAAGGCGATGGGGTTGTGCATGCAGTCACTATTACACACTTCTTGCCCTTCAGCTGTGGCTTAAGTCCTGTCTTAGTGACAGTTACAAGTCCATATACTATCCTGTCAAAAAGTGCCTTCAGCGGCGCAGGCATATTCTGCCAATAGCATGGCGCACCGATTATCAGCACATCACACCATCGCATCTTCTCCAGTATTTTCTGCGCATCATCTTGATATACAGTGCATTCCAGCTCCGAGCGGCACGACATACACCCCTTGCAGTATCCTATATCCGCCTTGGTCACGTCTACATAGTCTATCTCGCAGCCTTCAGCCCCCTGCTTCATCTCGCAAAGTATACGCGAAATTGTTCCTCCCGCCTTCGGGCTTGAATTTAATATTAATATCCTACTTGATTTCATTTGCGAATGCAAAATTATAAAAATTTCTTTTATATTTCAACTATTGAACAATTTATCAAAATAAAAGTATTATATTTGCAGATAGAAATATTTTATCATGCATTTAATCAGTGATAACATACAGAAACTTTTTACTTTGTGCAAAAAACACAAGGTAAAATCACTGTATGCCTTCGGCTCTATTCTAACGCCGAAATTCAATAACAATAGCGATGTCGATATACTCGTCAATTTTAATTCAGAAATTGACCATAATAATTATGCTGATAATTATTTCGACCTATATTATGCCCTAAAAGAGCTTTTTGGCAGAGATGTTGACCTCGTCGATGAATCTTCAATCAATAATCCATTCTTCAAAGAGGAAATTAATGATACTAAATGTTTAATCTATGGATAGAAAACTCAGCAAATATCTTTACGACGTTTTGTCTTCCATTTTGGAAATTGAACATTTTTTAGAATCCAGGTCTAAAGAATATGAAACCTTCTGTAACGACTTGATTTTCAGGAGAGCTGTTGAAAGAAACATTGAAATTATCGGTGAAGCTATGAATCAGGCATTAAAGATAAAGCCCGATTTACAAATCACATCTGCAAGAAAAATCGTCGACACTCGCAATTTCGTAATCCATGCATACGATTCTCTAAAGCCGGACATTCTTTGGAGTATTGTAATTAATCATTTGCCAATACTTAAAAAGGAGATACATTCACTTCTTCATTCATAGCGTATCG
>JBJECS010000069.1:0-4021 GCA_051871335.1 Muribaculaceae bacterium
TTCTCATACAATAATTATTAATTCAAAATTATTTAATATGTTATACAACATATTTTGGCGAATTGTTGAATAAAATTTTGATAATTGATGCTAAAATTGTATGCCAAATTTCAAATTCAAGTAAAATATTGCACAAAATTCTCTTTTCGAGTGCCGCGATTTTGATGTTCCACGAAAAGGTGGTATCTTTGTGCTGAGGTTAATTGACGATACATTACTGCAATACAAAGTTAATTAATCTTAGGGAGACTTCGGTCTCCTTTTTTTGTTTTGTATTGCCTTGGACTGAAACCTCCTTTCAGTCGGGGTGGAATCATCTACCGGCGGGGAGGGGCCGATGCTTTGTGAAGCCCCATCCCCGCCGATAGCCGTTTCAACCCTGCCGCCTCAAATAATATGAAACTATGCAGATAAAAATTGCGTTTCCACTTTGACTTTAGGCCTTGCTGAAAATGCAATATCTTTATTCACCTTTTTTATCAAATTATCATCTTTAGCAATTTTCTTATTAAAAAAATTGTCACTACCTTTGCACTCTAACTTATTTCTTTTTCAATTTTATGAAAATTAAGACTACACTCCTCTGCATATCCGCCGCATTTATCTCTAATGCTCAGGGACTTAATCAGGAAATTACCATCGACAAGGAAATTGTGCCGGAACAGCGCGCCGCAACAAGGCTCGATGTCTCACACTCTATTCTTTCTCCGGTTCTCCCCTCACAAAACCTCTCTGTCAGCGAGCGTGACCTCGGAATTAATTCCGACATATATCACAACCCCGTCAATCCCGTTTTTGATTTCAATAATGCCTCTCAAAACCGCGGCTACCTGTCTGCCGGCTTCTTCCCTACCATTAACGCAAACATCGCCGCTGGATACAAATTCATCTGCAATAAAAATACTACCCTCGCCGCCGCTCTTTTATACAACGGCGCTCAATACGACCAAAATACGCCCCTTGAAATCGCTGACGATAAAGTCAAAGACCACAACTTCGACTTCTCACTAAATCTCTCCCACAAATTCTCAAATACTTCCCGTCTTAACATTTCCACCGGCTTCGGAATCGCATCTGCGCAATATCACTATTACGACGAAGACAAAAATTTCAGTCCCGAAACCAATTTTTACCCGGACCTCTACAAATCAGGAAACTCTCACTTTTTTCTGAATGGCGATTACACCGCTCTTGCCGGAGACCTCACTTATTCCATCGGAGCAAATTTCGCCATTCACAGCAACTCTACCGACGACGAAGCTATGCCGTATCTTTATCACACCTCTCTCCCGGAACTCGACGGCACCTCCGAAAAAGCTTTTTCAATCTGTGCTGACGTGAAAAATAACACTTATGGGCTCAATCTGTCTGCAAGCTTCCTGAACTACAACAATTTTAACTCCTACGACACTTATAACACCAATAATTACGTCTTTAACGAGGGCAAAACTACGGGAATTGTCACTGCAAAACCTTATTATTTATTTGAAAATGAACTGATTAAGGCTAAAATCGGTCTAAAAGCTGAAATCAGCGTCAATTCCGGCAAAAAATTCCATCTCGCACCGGACATCAGAATCGACGCTCTTTTTCACAGACACTTTACGGCTTACACCAAAATCACTGGTGGACTGTTACAAAACTCTTTATCAACTCTTTACAGCTATTCTCACTTCCTAAATCCTCTCCTCGCTTACGAAAACAGCAATATGCCTCTTGATGCTTCTGTCGGACTGATTTTCGGACCGCTAAAAGGCTCATACTTAAAGGTTTATGGCGGTTACACTTATTGCGACGATTACCTCATCCTCGCCGGAGCACCTCACACTAACTATTTGACATACAGCGACATAAAGCAATGGTATGGCGGTGCTGAAGCTCAGTTCTCTTTCCGCAACATCTTCAATCTTAACGCTCGATATGTCATAAATCCCGCTGAATACCGCCACGACCAAGCCTCTGGAGCCGCGTCTATAATTCTCACTATCAAGCCATTAGACCGCCTTTCTGTCTCTCCTGATTACACATACGTCATCGGCAGAAAACAATTATACTGCAATATGCTTGAGACAGGTGCTTTCTATCCGGAGCACATTAACAATCGCTCTCTCGGAAACTTCAGCAGCCTAAATATCAGCGCATTATATTCCTTCACCGGCAATTTTTCCGCCTTCATCTCTCTCAAAAATATTCTCGCACACGACAACGTTATCGCTCAAGACCTGATGGCACAGAAGTTCCACGGGCTCGCCGGCATTAACATTAAATTCTAAACATATGGCTGACAACTATTTAGAGCGCAAAATGGAAGAGCATAGGCAAGCCGTTAAGCGACCTGCTCCTTCCCGTCCTTCTCTCCCGCACCGCAAAGGATACATCTCGCAAAAATTTCCCTCGCGCCGCGTCTTCATAACAGGTGGCGCTAACGGGATTGGACGTGAAATCGTAAGGCATTTTCGCGCCGCTGACTGTCAAGTCGCTTTTTGCGACATCGACTCCGCTGCAGGAACTGAAACTGCTCAATCCACCGGCGCGCGCTTTTATCCTCTTGACGTGACAGACACAAAAGCCCTCACTGACGCTTTTTCTGACATTCTAAAACGCTGGGGTGACATAGACATCCTCATTAACAACGTCGGCATTGGAAATTTCAAACCGCTGTCTCTCACTTCTTTAGATGATTTTAATACCATTCTCGCCACTAACCTTCAGCCAATTTTCATCCTTTCTAAACTCCTCCGAACACACCGCGACTCTCTCCCCCTCTGCAACTCTTTCGGCGGAAGAATTATTAACATTGCCTCCACGCGCCACATCATGAGCGAAACTGACAGTATAGGCTATTCCGCATCCAAGGGCGCTATAGCATCGCTTACCCATTCACTTATGATGAATTTCGCCGACCTCCACATAACAGTAAATAGCATCTCGCCCGGCTGGATTGAAACCGGAGACTACGCCGCTCTCAGACCTGAGGACCATTCACAGCACCCGTCAGGCAGAGTAGGCAAACCTGACGACATCGCGCGCGCCTGCATTTTTCTCTCCCTCCCGGACAACGATTTCATCAATGGCATCGACCTCGTTATCGACGGAGGTATGACTCACAAAATGATTTATCTCGACTAATCAATAAGCTCTAAAAAAACGTCCGGGCGAAAGGTCTTGCTACCTCACGCCCGGGCTTTTTTATTATTCAAGTCCGAAGGTTCTCGCCCCCGGCACTTTCTACTACTTCAAATTGTTTTCAAGGTAATTGCGGAGAGCATCATTACTCGGGTCTACCTCAAGGAATTTTTCGAAGTAAAGGCGAGCGTTTTCTGTGTCACCAAGACCGAGATAATAGTTTGCTATCTGATTATAGGCTGTAATATAGTCATTCTTCTTTGAAGTCTTGTTTGCTGGGTCCTGGTCAAGGATTGCGAGAGCTGCAAGATAAGTATCCACAACATCCTGGTCTACCTTGTTGCCGTTTTTCACAAACTGTATACGAGCCTTTGTCAGGATGATAGTAGCATTATCAGGCACCTTCTCCAGAACGAGGTCGATATTTTTCAGTGCAAGGCTTACAAGCTCTATTTTCTTCAGTGAGTCTGCCTCTGTTGCTGCTGCATTCTGATAGCGGCGCGCAAGCATGAATATATCGTTTGTTGTTGCCTCTCCTGAGTCCACAAAACGCTGCTGAGCATCTGCTGCTTCACGATACATTTTTGCCTTTGTATATGCACCTGAAAGGTCTTTCAGAAGGTCTTTCTTTTCTGGTGCCACCTGCA
Organism: Muribaculaceae bacterium; assembly: GCA_051871335.1. Classification (GTDB taxonomy): domain Bacteria; phylum Bacteroidota; class Bacteroidia; order Bacteroidales; family Muribaculaceae; genus CAJUPY01. Next base: position 3,774 of record JBJECS010000069.1, read on the forward strand.
CTGCCTTTTCAAACTGCATAGCTGCAAGTGTATCTTCGCCGAGGGCTGTCAGGATATCGCCGTAGGTTGTATAGTCGTTGGCTGCAAGATTTCCCTGTGTCTTTGGATTGTTGAGGAATTTTTCTGCATATTCGCGTGCCTGTTCATACTGGTTCAGTTTCTCAAGGTTGAGGAACTGCATACGCTGCATATAGATGTTATCCGGCTCATCTGCAAGGATTTTACCTGCAAGGTCAAATGATTCCTGA
>JBJECS010000070.1:0-4011 GCA_051871335.1 Muribaculaceae bacterium
GGGACTTCGGACAGATATTCTGTGTCCTTTTGAGTTTTAGCGGACAGCAATAATTGCTAATCCACTAATTTCTTCATAAATACGAAAGAGGGGGCTGCAACGTGTGTTGCGGTCCCCTTGTTCGTAATGCAAATGCCTCTTGTATTATTTGAAACGCTCTATATGCAGAAAAAAAGTGCCACTTTCCAAATCTGGAAGTAGCACTTAAAGTATTGTTCAATAATGCAATTAGATACGGTCAAGAACAGTCTCTACAAGGTCGTGCATCGCTGTCTTGTAGTTAGGATTGGCATTGTTGTTCATGCGATTTGCGATAATAGAGCAAACGGTCATGCAACGGTGTCCCATCATGCGGCCAAGACCCTGGAGTGGAGCTGATTCCATCTCGTAGTTTGTGATTTTTCTGCCATTGAAATTAAATTTCTCAATCAGGCTGTTGAGTGTTGGGTGTGCGAGAGGAAGTCTCACTTCACGTCCCTGTGGACCATAGAAACCTACAGCTGAGATAGTGTTGCCGCGAACCATGTCGTCACGACCAATTTGTGCTACAAGGTCTGCATCTGCATTGACAACGTAAGGGGTAGCCCATAGTGGATTCCAGCCCACAAACTTCATAAAAGCGTCTTGGAAGTCTGCATCTACCACTTTCTCGCGACCTGCATAATAGTTTAGCACGCCGTCAAAGCCGATTGACTTTTCTGCGATGACAGGTGTACCGATTGCGAGTTCCGGCTGTAGCGCACCTGACGTTCCGATACGTACCATTGAAAGCTGGCGGTGCTGTTCTCGGATTTGACGAGTTTCAAAGTCAAGGTTTGCGAGAGCGTCGAGTTCGGTAATCACGATGTCGATGTTGTCAGGACCTATACCATGACTGATACACATGATAGGTTTGCCCTTATACATACCTCCGATGGTGTGAAATTCGCGAGAGGAAACTTCAAAAGTCTTTTCATCGAAAAATTCCGCTACCATGTTTACTCGTCCGGGGTCACCAACGAGGATAATACGGTCTGTAAGCTGGTCTGGACGGACATGGATATGAAATGCTGAGCCGTCGCTATTGATAATAAATTCTGATGGTGCAATTATTTTTGCCATAGTAGTTTATGTTTTATTTAGGTTTATAATATTATTGGATAGTCTTGTTTATGCGGTATTTGCTGCCCGGAATGGAGATGAGGATATCGTCAAATTCCATATCTCCGATAGTCTGCATAAGTTCTGAGATGGAGAGCCCGAGTGCCTCCGCCATTGCGTTTATTGTAGCTTCACCTTCTTTTACAAGGTAATCGTAAATAAGCTTTTGCGAGGGAGAGAGTTCAGGGAAAAGTGATTGTTGGACTCCCTCTGACGGCTTGTTTACCTTCCACATCATAGCTCTGGCAAAGTCCGCGGCGTCTATGAGCAGCGAAGCTGAATTGTTGCTAATCATCCTGTTGCATCCTCGGCTGTATGTGTCGGTAGTTCTTCCGGGGAGAGCGAAAACAGGTCTGCCGTATGCTGCTGCGAGTTTTGCTGTCACGAGCGAGCCGCCTTTTTCAGCGGTTTCCACTACAATGAGAGCGTCGCAAATCCCGGCAACGATACGGTTTCGGGCAAGGAAATTGCCTTTGGAAATAAATGCGTCGTGAGTGTATTCAGTAACAAGTCCACCGCCATTTTTCACCATTCTCGCCGCAATGTCGCGGTGAGAGGCGGGATAAATGGTAGACAGCCCGTGAGCAACCACTCCTATCGTTGGTATGTCATTTAGTAGCGATTCCTTATGAGCTGAAACGTCAATGCCGTAAGCAAGTCCGCTGACAATCAACACATCGCTCAGCATCTCACGCAGGTCTGTGATAAATTTAGACACAAACGAGAGCCCGTATGCAGTGGCATGGCGTGTACCTACAATGCTTATCACATGCGCTGCATTCAGGTTTGTCTCACCCAGCGTATACAGCATCAGCGGTGCGTCATCACAGTCAAGGAGTCGCTTGGGATAATTCTCTTCTGTAAAGAAAATCGGCTTCACTCCATTGCTTTCCACCCATTTTTCTTCATCTACAGCCTTCGCCAGCGCATCATCAAGCTTTTTACGTGTAATCTTGCCTGTGCCTAATATGTTGATTAGCTGAGCTGTATCAGCATTAAAAAGCTCCTCTATACTGCCAAAACGGCGCAAAATCTCGCTTGCTACGCTCTGAGACATCGGGCGGAGCAGCGACATTGCTATTTTATATGTCAGAAAGGAGTAATTCATGGCTGTTTTCTGCGTCGGTTTTAATCATTATTGCCCAAGATACTCTTTAAACGCCTCGGCTATCTCTTCGCCACGCGTCAGTTTTCCATCTTTGAGTGAAACCACCGTCACTACAGCCTTTACTACCGGGCTATGGTCGCTTTCACGGTATATGTCTTGATTGAATACAAATCGTGGTCCGCGGCGAGAGATATTCAGGCAGCTTATCATTGTGTCGCCTGAGTGCAAAGGCGTCATATAGTCTATTTCGAGGCGGGAGAGAACCGGGTCTATCCCCTGCTCTCTCATTTGAGCAAAAGAGAAACCCACATGCCGACAAAACTCATGGCGAGTATGCTCAAGATAATGCAGGTAGTTTGCGTTATTCACTATTCCTTCCGCATCTATCTCATAGTCGCGCACATCTATCTTGTATTCGAATATATAGTCTTTTTCGTTCATGGCGAATTATGAAAAATAAAGTGTAAAGTTACAAACTTTATTTTTTATTGCCAAGAATTTTAACCGAATTTATTTAAGAAAAAATCAACGAACCCCTAAAAATGTCTATATTATCTATTCACTTATTCACTCCCCTCTCCTTCCTCCTTCTTTGCCGCAGGGACAATAAATGAGCTGAATTCCCACAGTGAATAGATTGGGATAAACACGATAAACAGGGTGAACGGGTCGCCTGTAGGCGTGATTATTGCAGCCACTACAAGCAGTGCCACAATGGCATGGCGACGGAAGCGGCTGAAAAACGCTTTTGTCAATATTCCGAATTTTCCCAAAAGCCATGCGAGCAGAGGCAATTCAAACACAAGCCCCATTATCAGGCAGATTCCCAGGAAGTTATCCATATACGAGTCCAGTGTGAGCGTGTTTTCTATGCTCTCGCTTAGCTGGTATGTGGCGAGGAAGCGCAGAGTGAGCGGAAATACGAGGAAATACCCCACTGCAAGCCCAAGATAAAACATCACGTTGCCAAACAAAAATGCAGTACGCGAGTTCCGCCGCTCCTCGGGATACAGACCGGGACTGACAAAGCTCCATAACATACTGATAATTATGGGGAAACACACCACCGCTGCCGTCCATCCCGCCATAGACAGGTGCGTAAACAGCTGCGATGCAAGATTTATGTTTATCAGGCTTATTTCAAACGGAGGGCTGCCCGGCTCCGGAGGCATTATGGCGTCAAAGAGCGCATAAAGGGGAAAATCCCCATGCGTTGGCGCAAGCACAACATTGTCAAACAGCCACGGCATGACCAAAAACATGGCTACCGCAACCGATATCACCACCAATGCGATGCGGAAGAATATTTTTCGCAGCTCGTCAAGGTGGTCCCAAAACGACATCTCTTTCAGTTCCTCTGACACCTATTTTTTCTACGATGAAGTTACCGGTAAATTCTCAGGAAAGATTACTTTTTCTCGTCTTCCTTCTTCACTTCCTCTTCTATTTCCTTTTTTGTGTCGTGAAGACCTTCCTTAAATGCAGAAACGCCCTTTCCGATGCCGCGCATCAGTTCCGGAATTTTTTTTCCACCAAAAAGCAGGAGAATTACAGCGAGGATTATTAGCCATTCCCAGCCGCGTATATTGCCTAAAAATAAGGGTATTAAAGCGTACATTGTATTTTTGAGTTTAGTTTATGTTTCGTTTTATGGTGTAAAGGTAATAATTATTTTTCAAACCATAAAATAATTCATTACATTTTATCGAAATGTAGAGTCAAGTGGCAAGTGCAAAATTAGTAAATTCTTTTGAAGAACTCAA
>JBJECS010000071.1:0-20938 GCA_051871335.1 Muribaculaceae bacterium
AAAGTCACCAAGCCTCTGAAATATTACGTGGAATAATAGCTGAATTATGGTTTAAGACATTTCAGTGGAAAAGTGTTGCTATGTGCATCTTGACATTTTATATAGAACGTCAGATGGTTACTTTTCCACTGTTTTTATCATAAATACAATGGATTATGAAAAATATATGAGATGGATAGTTTTAATTATATTATTGTGTGTGGTGTCTGTATGCGGTGTGAGTGGGCAGACACGGAGGGCTCTTGTCATTGGGATTGGTGAGCAGGAGGATACGATGTGGGTGAAGATAAATGGGGATAAGGATGTGGTGTATGTAGAAGAGATGCTACATGATGCTGGTTACAGTGATGAAAATATCATAAGGCTTGTAAATAAGGAAGCGACGAAGTCGGCGATTGTAGGCGCGTTTAAGAGTCTGGCGGAGAGATGTGAAAGGGGAGATGTGGTGTATGTTCATTTTTCCGGTCATGGTCAAATGATGAAGGATGTGCATAATGATGAGAAGGATGGCCTTGATGAATGTTGGATTCCATATGATGCTTATAGGCGGCCTTGTGAGCAGGATTGTGGAGAGAGGCATCTGACGGATGATGAGGTGAATTTGTGTCTTAGTGCTATCAGTGATAAGATTGGTGATAGTGGTAAGATGCTTGTTGTGATAGATGCATGCCATAGTGGTGATGCGACGCGAGGAGATGAAGATGAGGTAGCCCGAGGTGTGGGTGACGTTTTTGGTCTTGTCAATACATACGTTTGGGATTTGGATATAGAGGTTGGTTTTCCTGACTATGTGAATCCTGAGGCGCGGGAGAATGATGAGAGGTGGATAACGTTGAGTGCATGCCAGAGTGGAGAGCTGAATTATGAGATGCGTAGTCCGTCTGTAGGCAAGCTGACGTATGCTCTCTATAAGACTGTAAAGGGGTCTGAAGGTCTTGATAATAAGGGATATTTCAGGAAGGTGAGGATGTTTATCGATGGTCATACGAAGAGTCGTACTCAGTGTCCAGATATGACCGGTTTAAAGAATAAGTATAGAATATTAGATATAATAAGATAATGGCAATTTCGATTAAGTATAGTGATTTGGTCAGCGAGAAGGAGGCACGGCTTGTAGGCGGCATGATGCAGCCAAGCAGGCGGACTCAGTATGAGCTGTATGCGTACTGTTCTGACTATTTTTGGGAAAATTACCGAGGTGTGTTTTTCTCTGATGAGGAAACAGCGGCGGAGATTCTGCAAAACTCGTTTATAACTCTTTGGGAGAATATAGAGGTGCGGAAAATATATGCAGAAGAAGGTGTGGTAAAGGGAAAGGATGGTGAGCCACTAAAGGGGAGTATTCTTACTTATTTTATGAGTATAGCTCGATTTAAGTATATGGAGTATGTTCGCGACCGGATGGTGATTTCAGACCCGGAAATTGAACAAGGACGAACTATTCGTGAAGAAGGAGGCTGTCTGTGGGATGATTTCTATAATCCGGATGAGGATAAGATAATAGAAATGATAGCGGAAATAATCTCAAGGATGTCTCCGCGGTGCAGTGAGATACTGACAAAGTTTTATTATGAGGAAAAGACTCTGGATGCGATTTTGAAGGAAATACCTGAGATAGAGTCGTATAATGCGCTTAAGACTAAGAAGAATAAGTGCATGAGTACGCTTCGTGAAACTGCGTTTGAAATGAGAAAAAGGATGATGAACTCATAAATGGTTTAAGATATGGATATTGATTTTCAAGATAGGATAGATGACTTTCTGCTAAACCGGATGAGTGAGGCGGAAAAGGCGGAGTTTCTGAAGGAATTATCGGAAGATGATGAGAAGCGAGAACTTTTTGAGTTTACACGAGACGTAAAGCAGGCTATATGCAGCAGGGCGGAAAAGCTCAAGGCTCTAAAGGATTTTGAACAGGAATATGAGCGTGAGTGCGATGATGTAAAAGTGGGTGTTTGTGCTTGTATGTGTTCGTGTGAACCTGATGAGGTGCTGCCGGATATGTCTCAAATGCCAGCAAAGGTAAGACCAAAGCGAAGGATATGGCTGTGGCTGTCCGGAGCGGCGGCAGTGTTGGCGATAGGATTTTTTGTAATACGTCCGATGTTTGTTGTGGATGGAGGCTTTGATTCTGTGCCTTTGCCATCAAACGAGACTGTCAGGGGGAGTGACAATGACATTTTTGATGGTGTGGAAGCCCGCCCTTCTTTCAGAGGACGGCAGGTTAAGGGTAGTGACAATGACATTTTTGATGGAGAGTGCGCTTCTCCAATAGATGATTCAGTAAACGATGAGATTGAGTTGTCGGACGATACATGCAATGTGGATGTTGATACGTTAGACGTGAAATAATAATAAAAAGAATAAAGAGATGAAAAGGCTGTTTTTCTTAATAAGCATATTTGCGGTAGTGTGTTTTCAGATGTGCGCTCTGTCTGAGGCGGAGATTGCGGCAAAGATGAAGGAGGCTGAAGAGCTTCTAAATAGTGATAAGTATGAGCAGGCGCTGGAAAATTTTCTGATTGTAGGTGAAAATACCAAACGACAGCGTACGGATGCTGAGCGCAAAGTGTATATTATCAGCAGAAATAGGGCAAGTCTGTGTTATTATAGACTTAAAAGGTATGGTGAGTCTTACCAAATGTCGAAAGATTTGCTGAAATGTAAGCTTACAGATGAAATGCGAAAGGAAGTAGCTCATCAGTATTCTTCGAGCGGTGCGGCGTATGCATGTGGCTTTATGAAAAAAAATGCTGACGGTAAGGCTGATTATAGGCGAGGGCGAGAAATCTATACTGAGGTATTGCCATATGCAGACGGGAAGGTTAAGAATCATATTGAGACTATGATACCAATGTCGTGGTATTTAGAGGCTGTGTCTAATTACGAAAGCGGCAATTTTGAGAATGCGCTTGGATTGTATGAAAAGGCGCGAGATGGCTTTAAGGCTTTAGGCAACGTAAAGGAAGAGATAGATTGCGCGAGTGCAATAGCGGAGATAGAATTTAAGCTATGTGATTTTGAAAAGGCGAGAGCATCGTATGCGGAGGCAAATAAGCTGGCAAAGCGAGCCGGTGACGCTGATAAGCAGATGGAGATATTAAGGAAACAGTGGAATATGGCAAATACGCTCAATGATGCGTCGTTGATGCGTAGCGTAAGGGCAGATGTGGATTCCCTACAGGAAGCTGTTGGCAGTGACAGGGTGAAGTTAGCTCTTTATATCCAGAAAGGAGATGAGGCAAAAGGCAATAGACAGTATGAGCTGTCTGAAAAATGGTATATGAAGGTGAAGTCTATGGCGGAAAGTGAAAATCCAGATGCGTTCAGTGAAAACAGGCATACGGTATATTTAAGCCTGTTGAACTTATATGCAGATATGGAAAGGTATTCAGATGCACTGGAATATGCGAAGAAAGTGACTGTAGAGAGTCAGAAAGGACTGACACCGGCAGATGTGGGGTATTATATGTCGTATCTGCATCAAGCTACTTTATATCAGCGGATGGGTGAGAGAGAAAAGGCGTTTGCCTGCATAGATACTCTTTTCCTTGAAAAAGACAAGACAAATAATCCAAGGTTGTTGAGCCAGTTTTATAAATCCCGAGCATCCTGCAATGCGGCATTTGGCGATTTACGGTCAGCTTTGGATGATTATAAGAAAGCCGATGAAATATTATCATCTAATCCTCAGCTGATGCCAGACAGGTGTATAATATTGGCTCTAATGGGCGGAATAGAAAGTAAGATGGGTCTGTATAAAGAGTCAGAGGACCATTATCGTCAATATGCTGATTGTATGAAGGAACTATATGGCGAGAAAAGTCTGAACTATGTAGAATGGCTAATCGTATTGGCCAATGCTGAGGGTTTCTCAAATAATATAGAGTCAGGATGCAATGACTATACCAAGGCGACGAGAATTTTGCGTGGTCTGATGAAAGAGAATGTACCGTATATGAGTGTAATGGAGCGCGAGGGATTTTGGCAGTCGGTATCGAAGCTGTTCATGCAGATGCCACCATACGCAATAGAGGCAGGGCATAGACAGTCTTCGTTTACAGCGAGTTGCTATGATGCTCTTGTGTTGTCTAAGGCGTTTTTGCTCGAGTCGGAGCGAACACTGTTTGAGGTGGTGAAGAATGAAGGTACGAGGGAGGATATGCAAGATTATATGCGCTTGACTCATTTGCGGAACAAGATAAAAGAGCTTGAGAAAGAGAGCGAAAAAAATACGGACAGCATTTTGGCGCTGTCTGAGGAGGCGGAGCGTCTGTCGATACGTTTGGCAGAGCGTTGCCGCAGTTTCAGCGATGTGTCAGGATATATTGATATCAGCTATGCAGATGTCAAGGGCGCACTGAAGCCGGGCGAGGTGCTGCTGGACTTTACAGATTATGTTTCAAAGTCAAGAGGCAGGCGGTATGCGGCGTTTGTGATAGATAGGAATGATAAATATCCGCTGTTAAAGAGTCTGTTTGATGAAAAAAGTATTGATTCTTTGGGGATAGTTCGTGCGGATATGTATTACAATCCAGACTATGCGCCAGACGTGTTGAAACTGCTATGGGAGCCACTAAAGGAGCATATAGCAGAAGGGTCGACAGTGTATTATGTGCCTACACAGGTGTTGTTTCAGGTTTCGATTGAGTCACTGCCACTTGAAGACGGCAGCCTCCTGGGTGAACACTATAACTTTGTAAGACTTTCATCTGCGAGGGAGCTTGTAAAGCCACATTCTACAATGTTGTCTGCAAATCCAAGAACGGCAATGCTTTATGGTGGACTTCAATATGACCTTCAGCCAACGGATATGGCAGAGCAAGCAAAGAAATATGAGGTGCCTGAATTGCTTGCAATGCGTGGTGAAATAATGCGAGGAGATTCAATATTTCATGAGTTGCCCGGGTCACGGAAGGAGATATCGGATATTGCTGAAATCCTGGAGAAGAATGACTGGTGTGTGACAAAGAAAATGGGAATGGATGGCACAGAAGAGTCATTTTTATGTATGCATGGAAATTCACCGCAAGTATTGCAGGTTGCGACGCATGGTTTCTATTACACACCAGATGTGGCGGAAGAGATAGATTACCTAAAGGGTTACACAGATGCCATGAACCTATCCGGCATAGTGCTTTCAGGCGCAAATGTGGCATGGCAGGGCAAGGATTTGCCGGAAGGTGTAATGGGTGGAATCTTGACAGCTAATAATATAGCGCGGATGGACCTCGGCAACACAGAGATGGTAGTTTTATCAGCCTGTCGAAGTGGTCAGGGAACAGCGACGTCTGAAGGACTGTATGGCTTGCAACGTGCATTTAAGAAAGCGGGTGTCGGCACGATGGTGATGACGCTGTGGAACGTGAGCGATGTAGTGTCAACAGAGTATATGACGACGTTTTATGAGCAGTTAACATCCTGTGGATGGGATAAACGAAAGGCGTTTGAACGCGCAAAGTCAATAATCAGGAGCAAGTATCCAAAACCATATTATTGGGCGGCATTTGTGATGGTGGATTAAAAAAAACGGAAGAATAGGTTGCATTTTGACCGGAACTGTCATAAATAACAGAGTAATAATTTAGAGGTTGCGCCCGACACGGAAAAGGGCACGAGAAATGAAAAAGTTAATAGGTGTTTTTGCAATGTCTGCTATGATGTTTGGTATGGTAGCATGCGGTAGCTCAGAAACAAAGGAGGCTAATCAGGAAGAAGTAGCCGTTCAAGAAGAAGTGATGCTGCAAGATACGGTAGCGACAGCAACAGAAGAGAGCAGTGTTGAAGCGTCTACGGAAGAAGTTTCACGAGGTGAAGGCGAAGGCTTTGGCAGATGCTTAGTTAGTGGATGTCACTGCAAAGAGTTTGAGGGACGCGGTCAGACATGCCGTAACTGTGGTCATGCCTACAAGAAGCATTATTAATTAAAACAAAACATTGGGGAGCGTCTATGTTAGACGCCCTCAATGATTTACGGTAGAATAGAGGTTGCGCCCGACACGGAAAAGGGTGAAGTTGTATGTCTAATGAAGGTAATAGTCTAAATTCATGGTTCAATGCGATATTGTGGTTGAATATTATTTTATCCGGTATTGGGCTGATTTTAAATGTGATAGGTGTTATTAGTGAAAATATTGTTGACCTATACATTATAGTTAGTTTTATTTCTGTGTCTCTGGCAGTGTTTGGTCTTTACAGAATGTTGAGAGAGGACAGGAAAGGTTTCTATTGCTTTGTAGCAGGCTGCCTAATTAATGCAATTATCGGTTACATCCAATATGCTAATATTAGTGCAGATGATTATGGTCTAGCATACAATATGGCGAGAAGTGCGTCATTTAAGGTGGTGTGGGTAAGTCTGGGTAAAATTGTATTTATTATGCTGTTAATGTTACTTCGTAGCAATGGAAGGAATGTATATCAAGTGCTGTGGAATAAGGGCAGATGCGAGATAGAGAGCGTTGTTGTGCCTACAGAAAAGAAAAAAGGTTTTGACAATGGACTAAATGAATGGCTAAGTGTGTTTTTGTTGATTTGGGCCTTTTTTGGGGTTTGTCAAATAGGAGTCTATGCATGGGACTGCATAAATGGTGAAAATGTGATATACTCTGTTATAGTGTTATTTCTGGCAGCGTTAAGGGCTTTTGGATTTGCGTATATGTTTATGGCTCGCAGAATTGGCTTTTATGTGGCAATGGCATCGCTTGTTATAGAGGGATTGTTTAGTATTGTAAGTACAGGTATGGAAGATGCGTTAGGTATTGAGGTCTTGAGCGGCATTTTAAAGCCTGGATTACTATTATTGTTAATGCTTCTTCGCTATAAAGGTAAGAATGCGTATCAGGTGTTGTGGAAGAAGGGTGAATGAATCTTCTGAATAGATAAAAATACACAAGAAATGTTGAAAATGAAGAGCTTGATGAAATTTGTAATGCTGATGGCTGCTTTGTTGATTTCGATATCAGCATCGGCAGCATCAGAAGATGTTACAATGAAGGAGGGCGAGACAAAAACGCTATATTTGCCGTCGTCAGTGACATCCAAAAGGCTAAAGTCAGTGAACTTTTACTCAAATGGGATAAGCTATGTGCAGGTTTTGTCTCACACGAATTATTCGGTAACGGTGAAGGCGATAAAGGCATTTTCATCAAAGATAGTAGTTCGCTGTGATTACCGCTATTACATTACAAGTGGTAGTTATACATACGAGGCGTCAGGGTATTATGATTTCAATGTGACTGTAGAGAGCGGAAAGGTAGAGCCAACCTCGATAAAGTTTCCGTCGTCAGTAGCTGCAGTAGAGGAAGGAGCGAGCCGTCAGCTTGAAGTGACGGTGTTGCCTGAGAACGCGGAGTATACACTGACATGGAAAATAGTAGATACTTCTGTGGCAACGATTAGTCAGAGCGGTTTGCTGACCGGTGTTAGAGAAGGAGCAACGGATTTAAAGGTGACTGCGGATAATGGTGTATACTCTATGCTGCGGATAGTAGTGAGCAAATCATCGGCTGCGTCAGTGGTTTTATGTGACGATTCGATTGTGGAGGTGTATACAATGCAGGGCGTTTTGGTTTACATAGGTGAAGAATCAGCAATGCCGGCTTTGCCTTTTGGACTTTATGTGAAAAGATTGAAAGGCGTGGTCAGTAAAATGTTTATAGGCTATTGATGTCAGATGTAATTTGAAAGCTCTAATACATTCTTGTGGTTTGCATCGGATGAATCTTCTCCGGTGCAAATTTTTTTCGTATGAAGTGGTTACAAATAGGGTGCTTTTTGAATAAAAGATAAAACAAAACATTATTGAGTATGATACAAGAAGATATTGTAAATGAGATTAAAAAGAAAAGTGGCAAAGTGGATGAGTTGCCTTCGATAGGGGGTTGGCACTTTGTGTATAATGAAAGACACTATATCTACATGTCCGGTAAAAAGGCAGGAGTGATAAGGATTTGCATTCCTCACCTGGCAAAAGCGGAAGACTATGTTCCAGAATTTCTTTCAGACGTTATCAATAAGACCAACCGCAATGTGAAGTATGTGAAGGCGGTGATACTTGACTGTGGTAGTATCTCGCTAAGCTATGAACATAAGGGGGCAGATGGCGAGAATGTGTCGGAAATTATTCACCATATAATTAGTGCTCTTGACTTTGCGGCGACTTATTTATTACTGACAGCAGGTGCCGGGTTGGTAGAAACTCAAAAAAACGAAAAAAAAGTTTGAATCAAAGGTTACCTGGGACGGTTTTCAGTCATAAACATACAAAGGAACAAAAATAATAATTAGAAGTTGCACCCGACACGAAAAAGGGTATAAAGAAATGAAAAAGAAAGTATTTGGATTTTTTGCGGCAGTGGCTTTAATCGCAACAGTGTCTGTAGTGGCAAATGCGCAAAAGGAAGCAGACTATGAGAAACTTCACGAGATGTGTAATACGCATGCGGAAGGCAAGCATTGTAATTATTCGGTGGGTTGCAGCTGCCCGGGTTTAGCCCAATAACAGATGGCACGGTAGCGCAAGAAAGTTATTGCAAGCATTGTGGTCATCACAAGAAGTATCACCGTTAAATAGGTGTTTAGTGGGGGATGGAATGTGAGTAAATTGGATTTTTAATCAGATGTTATGAATAAACGATTGGCTGGCTTGCCAAGCGGAATGTAAAAAGAAATAAGTGAGAATTACATTCGAAAACGCTTTATTAAGAAAAAGGCAGCCTCATGGTAATTTTTGCTTCGGGTAATTCTTTTCTGAAAAGATTATTTTAGGAAAGAGTTACCCTTTTTTGTGGCAAATAAGTAAAAAAGTGTTTATGGATGGGGTCGATTGCTTAAAATAGTCTAAAATGTAAAATTTTGTTTGGAAATTCAGGAAAATGATGTAATTTTGCAGTCGAAAAGTTAAAAATTAAGTTAATTAAATTTTGATTTTAACATTTGACTATTATGAATAACATGGTAAAGACAACGATTGTAGCCGGGACGGTAGCAGTGTTAAGTTCCCTGGCAACATTAGCATTAGTAGGTGCAACGAATGCCGGCAGCAGTGAAATGCCTTTGTTCACGGAGTCGGGAAGTCATATTCAGAAGGTGATGCAGTCTCCGGAAGAGTCTGCGGTGGATTTTGTGTCAGCGGCAGAGTCGACGGTAAACGGAGTGGTAAGCATCAAGCAGTATGCAACTCCGCGTCAGAATTCGTATTCATACTCATCTCCGTTTAATGACCCACTGTTTGAATACTTTTTTGGCGAGCAGCCCCGTCAGCAGCAGCGTCAGAAGCCGGAGCAGCGTCAGACTGGTCTTGGTTCAGGCGTGATTATCAGTGCCGATGGCTATATTGTGACGAACAATCACGTAGTGGCAGGTGCGGAGCGTCTTGAGGTAACGCTTAATGACAATAGGACGTTTAATGCGACAGTGGTAGGGGCTGATGAGACAACCGACCTTGCCTTGATAAAGATAGAAGCGAGCGATTTGCATGTAATCCCGATGGGAGATTCTGATAAGATAAAAGTAGGCGAATGGGTGCTTGCGGTAGGAAATCCATTTGGTTTTACATCAACGGTGACCAAGGGTATCGTAAGTGCAAAGGCGCGCAATATATCAGCGATGACTCAGAGCGGCAATGCGGGGATAGAGTCTTATATCCAGACAGATGCGGCAGTTAATCCGGGTAATTCGGGAGGTGCGCTTGTAAATCTTAATGGTGAGCTGATAGGTATAAATACGGCGATATACAGCCAGACCGGCTCTTTTGCGGGCTATTCATTCGCAATACCGACTTCAATAGTGAAGAAGGTAGTGACAGACCTTAAGCAGTATGGTGTTGTTCAGCGAGCAGTGTTGGGTATAGCCTTTGGTGAACTGACAGCCGAGCTTGCTAAGGAAAAGGGCATAACGGCCGTAAACAGTGGTATTTACGTTGGTAAGGTTCAGGATAGGAGTGCAGCTTTTGAGGCAGGTATTCAGGAGGGAGACGTGATAGTATCCCTTGACGGAAGTGCGACAAACAATACGGCACAGCTTCAGGAAGCAATAGCAAAGCATCGCCCCGGCGACAAGGTTAAGGTGACGTATTACCGAGATAATAAGAAGCATGAAGTGACAGTCACACTGCGTAATGCGCTTGGGAATACGGAGGTGACGCGTACGGGAGATGTGCTTGAACTTGGGTGCGCCTTTAAGGCCGTGCCGAAGGAGACACTCCGCCAGCTTGAGATTTCAAATGGAGTTCAGGTGGCAGGTCTTAAGGATGGCAAGTTTAAGGAAGCAGGCATAAAGGAAGGCTTTATTATCACTGACATCAATAATTCTGCGGTAAACAGTGCTGAAGATGTAGAGAAAATCTATCAGGCGATAATGAAGAGCGGTCCGGAATACGATAAGGTGATGTTTATTACCGGTATTTATCCAACGGGTCGAAAGGTGTACTACGCAGTGGATATTGCTCAGTAGATAATAAAAAGGGTTTATGAAACAAGACAGGCGGTGACGCGAGGAGCGTCGCCGCCTTTGTTTTTTGATTAGTGCCAGAAGTTATTATTTAACGGAGAAGGTGAACTGTTTGTCCCATTCTCTGAGGATGTTCATAGTGAGAGTTTTTTTGTTGAGATTGAAAACTTCGGACCACTGTGTGAAACCAGTCATGCCTTCAGGTCCTTCGGGACCTTGAGCGACGATTTTAAGAGCTTCCAAAGCCTGAGTGGAAGAAATTGAGAAATTGTGTTCTTGGAGATATTTTTCGAGATTATTGTAACGGTTTTTGCCATGAGTTGAGATATGGCTTCCGTTAGGGGTGTCAGCCATAGACGGGGAGACGTAGAAATTTGTGACGTATCGAAAAGCGTCATTACCAGTCAAGACTTCCATTTTTGAAGGGTTCTTTTCGATGTCAGGCTCGGTGTATTCGACGATAGCAAAGTCACCGGTAGCATCAGCCATAAGGAAATGGTAGCTTGTGGAGTCGGATTCCAGTCTCATGCACATGTTGTAGTCATCGAGAAGATTAACCGCCTCTTTTACGGATGAAGCTCTGTCGAGAAGCATTCTCATGGCAACGGAGGTGAAAATTTTCTTTTTGCCACTTTTTTGCTGTTTGGTAGGCATTCCGTCGAGCAGAAGAACGCTGATAGCGAATCCGTCTTCGTTAATACCATCGAGAAGGAGATATGGAAGAGCCATAAGAGTGGAAAGGTCAGAGTCGTGGTCGGTGTAAAACCCACTGCGGTAACCGACAAATTGTCCGTCGACGAAAGAAACAGATTTTTTGCCGCCAGCCGGTGCGGTATGAACAGCAATAACGGGAATCATGATACGGTCTTTAGTGCCCGGTTCGAAGTGCCCGAAGTCGAAGTTTCTGCCCATGAGGAAATTTCCGGATTTAGAGTCAGGGCAAGCGAAAGCGCTGCAACCGGCGCCGTAAGACAAATCAATGCTCTTATCAGAATCTTTATCTAAAAGGTAATTTGCAACGAAAGAGTTGAGCCTGTCTAATCCGTCAATTTCGTAGTTTAAGGCATCGTCGAGTTTATAGTCGACGGTATAAGTCATCTCGTAAATTCTGCCTTTGTCGCCCTCAAGGTCGGAGAGGGAATAAATCATTGCGAGTTTGTCTTTGTCAGTAATCATATCAGCAGGATTTTCAGTTGGGGTTGGTTTAGGGAAGTCAGGACCGTCATCGCTACAGGCGGAAAAAAGAGCGGAAGATAGCATAAAGCCAGAGAGTGTCAGGACTTTTGCGGAGAGGTGGAATTTTGTCATAATTATTGTTTTTTAGTGGTGAATAACTTGATAATTATCTCAAAGTGCAAATGTAATGTTTTTTTTTGATATGCAAAGCAGAAATGGAGAGATAAATTTTAATATTGATATTGTTGGCTGATAAATAAATATTTTGTAACTTTGGCGACCTATATATTTGATATTAAAAGTAGATATGACAAGCGCTGAAAGACAGAAAGAAATATACAAGGTGACGATATTGGGTAGTTTCGCAAACTTCTTGCTACTGCTGTTTAAGTTTGTGGCTGGATTTTTGGGGAATAGTGCCGCCATGCTTGCAGATGCGGTTCACTCTTTGTCAGACTTTGTGACTGACATAATAGTGATACTGTTTGTGAAGATTTCATCAAAGCCTGAAGATGCAGAGCATAAGTATGGTCATGGCAAATATGAGACTTTGGCGACGGTAGTGATAGGTATAATGCTGTTTGTCATTGGTTTAGGTATACTGTATAATGGTACATCGTCAGTAATCCGTGTGATAAATGGTGAGACTCTGGAATCTCCGGGAATACTTGCGCTGGTGGCGGCGGGTCTGTCAATACTGATAAAGGAGGCTCTGTATCAATATTCAGTAATAAAAGGGAAGTCAATAGATTCTCCGGCTGTAATTGCGAATGCATGGCACCACCGAAGCGACGCGCTATCGTCTATAGGAACGGCGATAGGAATTGGAGGAGCGATAGTATTGGGAGAGAAATGGAGCGTGCTAGACCCACTTGCGGCTGTGGTTGTGAGTTTCTTTATCATCAAGGTAGCATTTACGCTGACAAAGGCCGGCGTGGATGATTTGCTGGAGCGTTCACTGCCGCAGGATGTTGAGAAAGAGATAGTGGAAACTATATTGTCGTTTGACAAGGTGAGCGAGCCACATCACTTGCGCACACGTCGCATAGGCAATCATTATGCGATAGACGTACATATCAGGATGGCCGGTAGCACGTCTCTGTATGAGGCGCACGAGACGGCGTCTGCTATAGAGCGGAAGCTGCGAGAGAAATATGGGCGGGAGACGTATGTGAATATCCACATGGAGCCGGTGAAAAAGAAATGAATGAATTTGAGAAAAAGGTAAATAGCTGTATATCTCGGAATTGTCTGCTTGATAAAACGAAGGGCAAAGTGATAGTGGCTGTTAGTGGCGGTGCGGATTCCGTAGCACTGTTGGCAGTTTTGACTTGTCTTGGTTATGATTGTGTGGCGGCGCATTGCAATTTTCACCTTCGAGGGGATGAGAGCGAGAGAGATATGCGCCATGTTGAGGAAATTTGCCAAAAGATAAACGTACGGCTTGAAATTACTCATTTCGACGTGAAAGCGCAGATGGAAAAGAGTGGAGAATCACTTGAAATGGCTTGTCGCACACTGCGTTATGAGTGGTTTGAAGAGCTGAAAATGAAGTATGAAGCTCAAGCACTTGCTACGGGGCACCACAGCGAGGATAATGTTGAGACGATGCTTCTGAATATGCTGCGCGGCACCGGAATAGCGGGCGCTGCGGGGATAGCGGCGAGTGGAGACAGAAGGGTGAGCCCGATGATAGACTGTACAAAGCAAGAAATACTTGACTATTTGGAGTTTAGAGGCTTGGATTATGTGACGGACAGCAGTAATCTGGAGAGCGACGTTAAGAGGAATATGATACGCAATGAAATCATGCCAGTAATCCGCCAATATTTTCCTGATGCGGATGAGCGGCTTGCGCATACGGCAAAGTGTCTGCGAGAAGACCTCGGACTGATAGAAGATGCAGTGAAAAAGTCTGTCCTGGAGCTGGAACAGAATGAAAAAATCAATATTTCGAGAATGCTTTCAGAAACAGGAGAGCCAGAAGTGTTTCTGTATCACGTGGTTAGGTGCTTTGGATTTAATCGCACGCAATCGGACAATATTTTTCATGCGAAGGGAATGTCGGGAAGATGTTTTTACAGCAAAGAGTATGTTGCACTGGTAAATCGTGGAGAATTGTTGCTGCGCCATCTCGGTGGAGGTGAAAGCAGCGGGATTTGGCGAGGCTCAGTATGTGGTGAAACGTCGTTGCTGTGTAATGAGATAGAGATAAAGGTTGTGGAAAAGGTGGAAATTGAGGAAGGGAGTAAGGCGATATACCTTGATTCGGCAGCGTTTGATGAAGAGGCTGTGTGGGAACTCCGTCGTTGGCGAAAGGGAGACCGGATGAAGCCGTTTGGGATGAAAGGAAGGAGCAAAAAGCTGAGTGATATTTTTAATGACTCAAAACTTTCCGCATTTGACAAGGATGAGGTGAGAGTATTGACGAGAAATGAGGAGATAATCTGGGTGATAGGGGTGAGGGCGTCAGATTTATTTAGAGTGACAGACGCGACAGAGAAAATAGTGAGGCTGGCGGTGAAGGAGTAAAAAATATGTTTTAAAACATATTTTTCGTAAAATGCTGATTGATAGTCTATTGCCCGGTGTTTTTACTATTTATAAAAGTAAATTAAGATTTTTTGAGGTTGCAAATGCAACTTTTATCAGAAAAAAGTCGTAAATTTGGTAGATTTTTCGTGAAACCTAATCCAAACACTATATGCAACAGTCACTAATCATAATAAAACCGTCCGGAGTAGAACGCGGACTGATAGGAAAAATAATTGACCGTTTTCAACAGAAAGGCTTGATAATAGCAGGTCTGAAGATGATGCGTCTTGATGAAGGTCTGCTTCGTGAGCACTATGCCCACCTGGTAGATAAGCCATTTTTCCCGTCGTTGTTACGCTCTATGATGGCGTCACCAGTGATAGTGATGTGCCTTAAGGGCAAAGATGTGATAGCGGTGATACGCGGAATGGTGGGAGCTACTAATTCACGCAATGCGTCACCCGGCACAATCCGCGGTGACTATGGCATGAGTTCACAGGAAAATATCATACATGCTTCAGACTCAGAGGAAAACGGCATTATAGAAACAAACCGTTTCTTCCGTCCTGAAGAGATTTATGACTACATACCGGGAAATATCGGATATATATACTCTCCGGATGAGAGAGACTAAAAATAAAGACGTAAAATGCAGATGTTCAGACAATTAAAGGATATAACACTATTTCTTGCACTTGCAACAGGAATGACGGCAGCAGCGCAGAGCTATCGTCTGCCGGATGCGCATACCGCAGCACATAACGACCTGATAGCGAGCCAAGAAAACATTTCAAATCAGGTAAAAGTAGAAAATACACAGGAATTTCTCGACAACCTGTTTAAGGATGAGGAAGAGCCTGAAATAGATATCTATACAGAGGGGTGGGACAGCAAGCGCGTGAATGCGTATGTAGGCGTAGTGGTGCCCCAGACAAAGGTGATAGATGTGAGCAACTTCAGTATGCCATGTCCCGGCTACCTTACATCACAGTATGGTTATCGCCGTCGTTTCCGCCGAATGCATAAGGGCGTGGACCTGAAAGTGCATATCGGTGATACAATTCGTGCGGCATTTGATGGAAAGGTTCGTTTAACTAACTATGAACGAAGAGGTTATGGCTATTATATCATAGTTCGTCATACGAATGAACTGGAGACGGTGTATGGTCACCTGTCAGAGTTTCTTGTAGAGCCTGACCAGTATGTAAAAGCAGGCGACCCGATAGCACTTGGTGGCAATACAGGTCGTAGCACGGGTCCTCACCTGCATTTTGAGACGCGCTTTATGGGTTATCCAATCAACCCGATGGCGATATTTGACTTTGCTAACCAGACAGTGCATACAGACGAGTATACGTTTGACAAAGATACGTATCAGTATGCGCGCAACTTTGACCCGGCGGCAAATCAGAAGTATGCCCAGCAGTATCAGGCTGAATATGCTAAAACTCACCCGAATGCGGGCAAGTATAATGGAAAAAATAATAAATCAGCCAAGACCTACACTGTGCGCAAGGGTGACAGCCTGAGTAGAATTGCATCGCGCACAGGTGTTTCAGTCAAGTCGCTGTGCCGTCTTAACGGCATAAAGACAACGACGAAAATACGTCCCGGTCAGAAGCTTAGACTAAGATAGGAAAATTTTTCATAAAATAATTGAATTTTTAAATTGTTTAAATTTGAAAGTGTGGCGCCGTGGTGGCGGTACACTTTTTTTATATTGGTGTTAAAATAAGTTAAAGGTATTGACAAAGGGGTGTTTGATGTTGTATCTTTGCAGAAGATTTTGAAAATCCTTTGTTTTAGTGAATAGAGAACAATGATAGAGGATAGGGGAGAACGTTAATAAACCTTATTTTTGAAATTTTTTATTGTAAATGGTGCAACTTTTTGTGTAACTTTGCGTCTAAGTTTATGGTGCGTGTGAAAGAAGTGGTTTTCGGGTGAAGAGGCTGTGAAATTCCGGCGCACTGAAGAAAAATGAGATAAATCTGAATAAAAATTATAAATAACAATTAACATATCAAGAAATGAAAAATCTTATCAACAAAGCATTTATGCTGGTGGCAATGATAGCAATGTTTGCGTCATTCAGTGTATCAGCGCAGCAAATGCCAGAGCTTCCTATCGACCCGAATGTTCGTATAGGAAAGTTGGACAACGGATTGACTTATTACATCCGTCATAATGAAACACCTAAAGGTCAGGCGGATTTCTACATTGCCCAGAAGGTGGGAAGTATCCTTGAGGAAGAAAATCAGCGAGGTCTAGCGCACTTCCTTGAGCATATGTGCTTTAACGGCACGACAAATTTCCCTGATAATGGTCTGCGTGACTGGCTTGAGGGAATAGGCGTTAAGTTTGGAGCAAACCTTAATGCTTATACGTCTGTAGATGAAACAGTTTACAACATTTCAAATGTGCCAATAGAGCGCGAGTCTGTACAGGATTCATGTCTTCTTATTCTCCATGACTGGGCAAATGACCTTACTCTTGCTCCAGAGGAAATAGACAAGGAGCGTGGCGTAATCCATGAGGAATGGCGTCGCTCAATGGCAGGTCAGATGCGTATTTTGGAAAATATCTTACCAAGTGTATATCCAAATGAGCGCTATGGTGTCCGTCTGCCAATCGGCACAATGGAAGTTGTGGATAACTTCCCATATCAGGCACTCCGCGACTATTATGAGACATGGTATCGTCCTGACCAGCAAGGAATTGTAGTGGTAGGTGATATTGATGTAGACCGCATAGAGGCAAAGATAAAGGAAATGTTCTCCAGCATAGAAATGCCTGAAAATGCGAAGCCACGCGAATATTTCCCAGTGGCAGATAATGATGGCACCATCTATGCAATCGGCAGTGATAAGGAGATGACCAACAGTGTAGCGTTCATGTTTATCAAACAGGAAGCGTTGCCACGCGAGCTCCGCAATACAGCAGCGTTCCTTGCACAGAACTATATCAACAGCATGATATGCTCAATGCTGAACACTCGCCTGAGTGACCTAGGCGCTAAGCCGGACGCACCATTTGCGCAGGCAAATGTGTCATACGGAGAGTTTTTCGTGGCAAAGACCAAGGATGCTCTTGACCTGACAGTGGTAGGCAAGGGAACAGATATCCGTCCTGCATTTGCAGCAGCATATCGTGAACTGCTTCGTGCAGTACGCGGCGGATTCACCGTGGGAGAATATGAGCGTGCACAGAAGGAATATATGTCACGCCTTGAAACAGAATATAACAACCGCGAGAAACGTGAGTCAGGCGACTATGTATATGAGTATGTGCGTCACTTTATCGACGGCGATGCAATCCCGGGTATTGAGGTTGAATATCAGCTGATGCAGATGCTGTCAAGCCAGCTGCCAGTGGAAATGATTAACCAGACCCTTCAGCAGTATGTGACAGATGACAACCGTGTAGTAGCATGTATGCTTCCTGAAAAGGAGGGTTATTTCATTCCAACAGAGGAAGATATGGCTGCAGTGATAGCGTCTGTAGATGCAGAGGAGATAGAGCCGTATGTAGACGAAATGAAGTCTGAACCACTTATCCCAGAACTTCCGTCAGCGGGCAAAATCGTGAGCGAGGAAGAAAATAGCACTATCGGCTATACAATGCTTACTCTGTCTAACGGAATGAAGGTGGCAGTAAAGCCGACGAAGTTTAAAGAGGATGAAATCCTTATCAACTTTAATGCCAAGGGTGGTCTTTCAAACTATACAGATGCAGATGCAGCAAACCTGACATTCCAGCGTATAGCAGCATCAAAGATGGGCTTTGGAACCTATACAAACTCAGACATGAAGAAGTACCTTCAAGGCAAGCAGATAGAGTATGACTTTGCGTTTGACTCAAATTCACGCGCAATATCTTTCAGCTCAACACCACGCGACCTTGCAACAGCGATGGAAATCGTCTATATGAGCTTTGTTGCACCAACAGTAGATGCAGAAGAGTTTGAGGCTCTGAAGAAGATGTATGCTGGCATACTTGCCAATCAGGAGGCAAATCCACAGTATATCTTTATCAAGGAATATCTGAAATCGACTTATCCAAATAGCGAGCGAGTACGTCAGATTTCATCAGAAATGATAGAAAAGGCAGACCGAGACAGAGTAGTAACCATCATCAATGAAATGGTGGCAAATCCGGCAGACTATACGATGGAAATCGTGGGTAACGTGGATATGGAAACACTTCGTCCACTGCTTGAGCAGTATGTAGCATCACTTCAGCCAAATCCAGCGAAGGCGGTGAGTGTGAAATATGATGACAATCTGCTTGCGATATCGGGCAATACAGTAGGAAACTATGACTATAAGATGGAAACGCCACAGGTATGGGCATATATCTCAATGTTTGGTCATGCAGATTATACAGCAAAGAGCCGTAGAGTTGCGTTTATCGCAGGTCAGGTAATCGGCAATCGCTTCCTGAAGAAGGTGCGTGAGGAAATGGGCGCAACATACTCAATCCATGCGCGTTGCCAGTTTGAAATAGACGAGGACCCACGCCAGAACTGTGAAATCAGCACAGCATTCCCATGCAATCCTGAAATGAGCAAGGATGTTCTTGCATATATCAATCAGGAGTTTGAAGATATAACATCCAATATCACAGAGACAGAGGTTTCAGAACAGGTTCAGTATCTTGTGAAGAACGCAAAGGAGAACCTTGAAAAGAATGAGTTCTGGATGCGCGCACTTGAGCTGTATGTTGGTGAAAATCTGGATATAGTCAATGGTGATATTGAGACTCTACAGTCAATCACAGTGGAAGATGTACAGAATTTCTTCAAAGAGCTGAAGGCTCAGGGTAATTACCGAGTGTTTACTCTCAGCCCAATCACAGAGTAATGTTAAGAAGATAACACTAACTAACTAAATACGACAAAGAGGTGTGCCAGTGAGTGGTATGCCTCTTTTGAATTATTGAATGAGTAGATTTTTTCAATTCAGTAGTTAGTGAAACGGATAGAAATTTGATAAATAAAAAACAAGATGAAGAATATAATATTGTTTGATAATCAGTCTGATAAGACGAATTTGCTGCCACTGAGTTACACACGTCCGCTGTGCGAGCTTCGCGTGGGTATAGATACTATACGCGAAAAGTGGGAGGCAATGTTGCCGGGAGCGTATTCTGTATTGGCAGAGGATTATCTTAGTGTGAAGTATGCGCCGGAGTATGCAGAGGATAATCTTTTTATAGCCGGAAATGTAATACCTGACGAAAGCCTGATTAGAGCTGTGTGTGGCTTGAACATGGGTGAGTATCTGTATGCAAATGATAAGGTAGTAGCACTAAGGGGCAGCCGGGAGGACTATGAAAATGTGGCTGAACTGACGAGGATAGATTATAGTGAGACGTATAAGGCGGTAAATTTCCTATATGACATTTTTACGCTGAATGATGAGGTGCTGCGAGCTGATTTTGAGCGATTTACAGCCGGAAGGCAGTCTGCTCCAATCACTGAGAGCAACACGGTGATAGGAGACCCGAGGCTGGTGTTTATTGAGGCAGGAGCGACGGTGGAAGGTGCGTATCTGAATACTAAAAATGGACCTATCTATCTTGCCGGAAATACGGAAGTGATGGAGGGCTCATGTCTACGCGGTCCGATAGCGGTATGTGAGCACTCAAACGTGAATATGGGGACAAAAATCTATGGTGCGACAACGATAGGTCCGTGGTGCAAGGTAGGCGGCGAGCTGAATAATGTAGTGATGATAGGGTATAGCAATAAGGCACACGACGGTTTCCTCGGCAATGCGGTAATAGGAGAATGGTGCAATATCGGTGCGGGATGTGTTGCGTCTAATCTAAAGAATGACTATACAGAAATCAAGCTGTGGAACTATACAGCAAGGCGTTTTACACGGACGGGTCTACAGTTTTGCGGTCTGATAATGGGCGACCACTCAAAGGCTGGCATAAATACGATGTTTAATACGGCGACAGTGCTTGGCGTTGGAGTAAATGTGTATGGTTCAGGATTTCAGCGCAACTTTTTGGCGTCGTTTTCAGAGGGTTCTCGCGCCGGATTTACGGATGTGCCGCTGACAAAGTTTTTTGACATAGCGCGTCGCGTGATGGCACGCCGCGGACGAGAATTGACGGATGCAGATTGCCAGATATTTGAGCAAATCAATGAGATGGCGCACAACTTTAAGATATAGAGACGGACGCAAAACGTCACGCCCATGCAATAAAAATGGGCGTGACGTATGGGATTAGTGAGGGATGATTATTCGTTTTCGGGGTTTGATTTTTTTGTGAATTGCTTGATGATTAGGGAGATAATCCAAATTAGGAGTATTAAGCCTAATGCCAAGATGAAAAGAACGATACCTGCAGCTTTACCAGCGGTGGTTCCCGTACCGAAGCCAGAGAAACAAAAACGTGAGAACCAGTTGTCAAAAATGCTCATAGTTGAAAATATTTAGGGGTTAGTAATTGGTGCAATTTTTGGCAAATTAAGTATTTGTGAAGTTTTGCTCGTCGATGATAGAGCCGTCTTCGGATATAGAACGCCAATGGGAGATGTTTCGTGCTTCGGTGGAGATAGTGATGCCGCATTTTGTGATTTTGCGACCGTCGGCAGTGTATTGGATAGTGTAGTCCTTGCTGTCGATTTGTGCAAGTGCCTCATCGACAGACTTATCCACTTTGAGTTCAAGAACATAAATGTCGTTTTTGGTTTTAATTACCACATCAGCACGTCCAAGGATGCTCTTCACTTCAGTGTCTATCTTGCTGTTTAACAGAG
>JBJECS010000072.1:0-3969 GCA_051871335.1 Muribaculaceae bacterium
CTTCTTGAAATCGTCGTAAATAGAGTCGTTTATGGAAAAATTGTCAGGGTCAGCGATAGAGTCGTATTTAGAAGCGAAAAAGACAGAGTAATCGTAAACCCAGTTGTCACGAACGAGCTTTGTTGTGAGTTTTGAAGGAGCCGGATATTTCACAGCGACATCCGGCGTGATTCCACCTCCGTCTCGGACTTCACGATGGTTTTTGGTGTAAAAAACATTAGTGAGGCTGTCAGGGATACGGTGAACAGAGCCGTCTTCCTTTCTGTCGGAGTAATCAATAGCCTGAATGAGTCGTCCGCTGGGGATGTAATATTTTGAAATAGTGACCTTTAGCAGCCCGTCGTAAGGGAGCTGTCGGGTGCTCTGTACGAGACCTTTGCCGAAACTTCTGTTACCGACGATGACGGCACGGTCGAGGTCTTGCAGGGCACCGGTTACGATTTCGGAAGAAGATGCAGAAGATTCGTCAATGAGGACTATGAGCGGGATTTTGGTATCAACAGGCTTAACGGTAGTCTTATAGACCTTTTCGTTCATTTCGCCTTTGCCCCGAGTAGTTAGCACTTCAGTGCCTTTATCGACGAAAATTCCAACAATCTGCACAGCACTTTCCATAAGTCCTCCGCCATTTCCACGAAGGTCGAGGATAAGTGATGAGATATTGTGCTGATTTTTCATAGATTCGAGCGCTTCACGGACCTTTTTGTAAGATTTTTCGTTGAAAGTGGTGAGTCCGATGTATCCGACACCGTCAGCGACGAGTCCGAAGTAAGGGACCGGATTTACGTCGATTTTCTCACGTTTAATTTCAAAAGTGAGAATAGAGTCTTGAACGTAAGGTCGGTCAACGGTGACAGAGACATTAGTGCCAGCCTGTCCGCGGAGTTTGTTACGGACCTTGTCGCTTGAAAGCCCGACAACAGAGTCTCCGTCAATCATAATGATGCGGTCGCCGGCTTTTAGCCCGACGCGGAAAGCTGGTGTACCGTCTTGTGGCGTGTCGATAATGACGTTGCCTTTAGATCGCTCCGAGATGTAAGCGCCAATGCCGCCAAATTCGCCGGTAGAGATAGTCATAAACTCCTCTTGCTCCTCCTTAGGGATGTATTCCGTATAAGGGTCGATGCTGTAAAGCATAGCGTCGATAGCTATGCGCATAGTCTTGTTGGCGTCGATAGTGTCGACGTAAGCAGTCTGCAGCTGTTTGTATAGCGAAGTGAAAATAGAAAGGTTCTTATTGATGTCCGCCTTGTCGCTACGCGTGTCGGCAAGAGAAACTGCCCCAGCCAAAAAAAGCGCAGCAGCGAAAAAAATATAAGCCAAACGTTTCATAAAAAAGAAAAAGCCAAAAAACGTAAATATTAAGTCAAATTAGGGTACAAAGGTAGTGAATTTCCGGGTAAAAACCGCTATTTGAGATAAAATTCGCAAATAAAATGCATTTTTTTGTCAGAAAATTTGCACAGTCCAAAAAATCTATCTAATTTTGCAACGCAAAACTCGAGAGGGGTTAAAAAATACGCTTCAATAGCTCAGTCGGTTAGAGCACCTGACTGTTAATCAGGGGGTCGTTGGTTCAAGTCCATCTTGAAGCGCAAAATTTAAAGTCGGTGATAAATAAATGATGCTTCAATAGCTCAGTCGGTTAGAGCACCTGACTGTTAATCAGGGGGTCGTTGGTTCAAGTCCATCTTGAAGCGCAGAAAAGTCTTTCTCAAATGAGGAAGGCTTTTTTGTTTAGAGAAAAGAGAGCAAGCGTTGAGCGTTTAAGGTTTATCGTTTATCGGTGAATTGATACCATAAAACGTGACTCTCCGAGCCACGAAGTTCAGAGTTAGTTTGGACCAGGCGTCGTCGCTGCGCTCCTTGCCTGGTCTTAAGCATGACAGCATGCTCTCCGAGCCTGCCGGATGGTGGCAGAGAATAGAGAATAGAGGCGGACGTGAAGCATCACGTCCCTACGATAATATGGTGGAAATCAGAGGAATACATTACGGACGTGACACGTCACGTCCCTACGATAAGCTGGTGAAAATCAGGAGGATGTAATAGATAATAGAGGATAGTGAATAGATTTTTTCAATTCTTGAAGTTAGGAATAAAAGTTTATGGAGGAATTAGATGAGATATTGAGAGAGAATAAGCGGCGATTGCGATTTGGGGTGAGAAGATATGACCCGGAGCTAGGATTAGGGGGATATGGTCGCCGAGTGAGATACAAGATGAAGGATTGCGATGTCTATATCCCCAAGGGGATGACGGAAGACCCGGAATTTAATGCAGCTAAGAGAAGCAAGCGGAAATTTGAAATGTTGAGGTTTCGTTATGATTTTGAGTATTGGGCGGTGAAGTGCGCAAAGATAAAGGATAAGAGTAGCGGGAAGGTTGTGCCGTTTGTGCTAAATTTCCCACAGCGCAAGCTACTGAAGGAGCTTGAGGATGACCGAAGACAGAAAAAGCCATGCAGGATAATAATGCTGAAGGCACGACAGTGGGGCGGAAGCACGTTGGTGCAGATATATATGGCGTGGCTTCAGATAATCCAAAGCAAGGGTCTAAATTCGCTGATATGCTCTCACGTGAAAGACAGCGCGGCGATGATACGCGGGATGTATAGTCTGCTTTTAGACAGGTATCCGAAAGAGTATATGACAGGTGGAAAACGCCTTGAGTTCAAGCCATTTGAGAACAGCCGAAATACGCGGAGGATATGGGAGCGCGAGTGTAATGTGACGATAGGGAGCAGCGAGAGCCAGGATGCAGTGAGAGGCGGCGACTATGCGCTGGCGCATTTATCGGAGGTGGGGTATTGGCGCGATACAGAGCAGAGCAGTCCTGAAGATTTGGTGAGCTCGGTGTGTGGAGCGATAAATACAACGGCAGGGACTCTGATAGTGATGGAGAGCACCGCGAATGGCGTAGGCAACTATTTTCACCGTGAGTGGCTAAGAGCGAAAAAGGGAGAGAGCGACAAAAAAGCAATATTCGTACCGTGGTATGAGATAGAGATATACCGGAAAAAGGTGAGCAGTGTAGCCAAGCTGTGGGAGAGCATGACAGAGTATGAGCGCAATCTGTGGAAAGTGTATGGATTGACGCTACAGCAGATACAGTGGTATCATGACAAGTCTCGCGAATATATCAGTACAGAACAGATGCAGGCGGAGTATCCGACGAATGACATAGAGGCATTTGCGAACAGCGGGCGAAACGTGTTTGCACGCGAGAAAGTGGAGGCACTGCGAGGAGATTGCCGAGAGCCGATAGCGATAGGCGAGGTGGTAGGCAAGTCGCATAAAGGCAAAGATGCGATGAGAGATGTACGTTTTGAGGAGATAAGCAATGGCAAAATGAAGATATGGTCAATGCCGAGCAATCCGAGGAAATATACATATAAGTATGTGGTGAGCGTTGATATCGGAGGTCGCAGTGAAAGCAGTGACTGGTCAGTGATAACGGTTTTTGACCGCGGCGGACTTGCTCAAGGCGGAAAGATAGAGGTAGCGGCAGAGTGGCGCGGTCATGCGGACCATGATATAATAGCGTGGAAGTCGGCAACGATAGCGAAGTATTATCACAATGCACTGTTAGTGATAGAGAGTAATACGCTGGAGTGCGAGAATGAGGGCGGAGAGCAGGGACAGTCGATATTGAATGAGCTGTATGACAATTATAATCATCTGTATTACCGCGAAGTGATAGAAGGACTACCGAAGCTGGGTTTTCACACGAACAGGAGCAGCAAGGCAATGATAGTGACGCGTCTGATAGGGTTGATAAGGGATGGGGAGTATATAGAGCGGAATAATGAGGCCTGTGATGAGTTGGCGGTATATGAGCAGAATGGGTTGAGCTATAGTGCATCGGAGGGCAATCATGACGATATGGTGATGACCCGAGCGATAGGGCTATTTCCTGTTTTCGTCATGCGTTACCCAAATCGCGTCTGACCCAATCTTCGACCAGTCG
>JBJECS010000073.1:0-3953 GCA_051871335.1 Muribaculaceae bacterium
TCTCTCTCGCTGTACTAGACCACTCTCGTGGAAACCTCAGCCGAGAATTTATCCGTAAACTTGATGCTACGCCGGACGTAAATGTATATGCCCTCTGCCACGACATTACAGAAGCTCAAGAATTAATGAAAAAGCGTGAAGTGTATGGCATTCTTGAAATTCCATCCTCAATAGAACGAGACATACAAATTGGTGACCAAACACATCTCGGACTGTATTGCGATATGAGTTCTATGCTATACTATAAAGCTCTAATGCTAAACGTGACGAACGTATCGCTCGAGATTAACAGCGACATAAAAGTTAACGACCACCTACATCATACAACAGACAAGCAAGAGGACATTCTCCGCCAGCCGATTATGTATGACTACACTCCCCTTTTCAACCCACAGAGCGGATTTGCCTCATTCCTGATTCCCCCGGTACTCATGCTTATTATTCACCAGACACTATTGCTCGGAATAGGTATGTCTATCGGAACAAGTAAAGAAAAATATTGTGGAAAAATAATTCCTCCCTATGATTCAAACACAAGTATGTCCGCCCTATTGATGGGCAAAGGAATATTTTACCTGTTGCTATACATGATAATGGGTATCTATATGTATGTGATAGTTACGCCGGGATTTAAATTGCCGCAACTGGGAGAATATTTCGCGTTTATAGGCTTCCTGCTCCCATTCCTACTTGCTTGCATATCATTTGGACTGTTTCTTTCCGTATTTTTAACTCACAGGGAAGATTGCATAATGATTATCGTTTTTATGTCGGTTCCTTTGCTTTTTCTGTCCGGCATCTCATGGCCTACATCTGCCATGCCTTCCTTTTGGAAATTCTTTGCATGGATTTTCCCATCAACTTTCGGAATGAACGGATATGTAAGAATATCAAGCATGGGAGCAAGCCTTGACGACGTCTCGTTTGAATTAATTGGGCTATGCATCCAGGCTGTCATTTACTTCTCTCTCGCACTGTTTCTTCACAGTAGAAAAAAAATTAACCCATACATAACTGATATTTGCAAAAAAAGTTGTAACTTTACATCATGAAATCTTGTGTAGATTTCATGACAGACTCTTTTCGTCGCAAATAATAAAGTATACTTAATATATAGCTATGTATAGAACGAAAACCTGCGGAGAACTCCGCTTAAGCGATGCAGGTACTACGGTTACACTCGCCGGATGGGTGCAGCGCTTGCGTAAAATGGGAGGTATGACATTTGTTGACCTCCGCGACCGGTATGGTATCACTCAGATTGTATTTAACAATGAAGTAAATGCAGACCTATGCGAAGCTGCAAATCACCTTGGACGCGAATACGTCGTGCAAGTAATCGGCACCGTGTCTGAGAGAAGCAACAAGAACGCTAACCTACCTACGGGCGACATTGAAATCATTGCCGGACAGCTTTGTGTGCTTAACCCGAGTGAAATTCCACCATTTACTATTGAAGACGATACCGACGGCGGTGACGACCTCCGTATGAAATATCGCTACCTTGACCTCCGCCGTAGCGCAGTGCGCAAGAATTTGGAATTGCGCCACAAAATGACAATGGAAGTCCGCCGATATCTCGACAGCAAGGGCTTCCTCGAAATAGAGACTCCTATGCTCGTTGGCTCCACTCCGGAAGGCGCTCGCGATTTCGTAGTACCTTCTCGCATGAACCAGGGGCAATTCTATGCTCTTCCACAGTCTCCACAGACACTTAAGCAGCTGCTGATGGTATCTGGCATGGACCGTTACTTCCAAATCGTGAAATGTTTCCGTGACGAAGACCTCCGCGCTGACCGTCAGCCCGAGTTCACTCAGATTGACTGCGAAATGAGTTACGTTCACCAAGACGACATTATAAATCTCTTTGAAGGAATGGCTAAACACCTTTTCAAGGAAATACGAGGCATAGAGCTCACTGAACCTTTCCTGCGAATGCCTTGGGCAGAAGCCATGAAATACTACGGCAGCGATAAGCCTGACCTTCGCTTCGGAATGAAGTTCGTAGAACTAATGGACATTCTGAAAGGCTATGGCTTCTCAGTATTCGACAACGCTGAATACATCGGTGGTATTTGCGCAAAAGGTGCTGCATCTTACACCCGCAAGCAGATTGACCAGCTCACAGAATTTGTTAAGCGTCCGCAAATCGGTGCAAAAGGTATGGTTTACGCCCGCATTGAAGCAGACGGAACTGTAAAGAGCAGCGTAGATAAATTCTATTCTCAGGAAGTTCTCGCAAAAGTAAAAGAAGCATTTGCTGCTGAGCCTGGCGACCTCATCCTCATCCTTTCCGGCGATGAGGCCATGAAGACTCGCAAGCAGTTGTGCGAACTTCGCCTTGAAATGGGTAATAGACTCGGACTAAGAGACAAAAATCAGTTCGCTTGCCTGTGGGTTGTAGATTTCCCAATGTTTGAATGGAGCGACGAAGAACAACGACTGATGGCTATGCACCATCCGTTTACTCACCCTAAGGACGAAGACATCGCACTCCTTG
The DNA here is from genome assembly GCA_051871335.1 of Muribaculaceae bacterium. Lineage (GTDB taxonomy): Bacteria > Bacteroidota > Bacteroidia > Bacteroidales > Muribaculaceae > CAJUPY01. The sequence continues at coordinate 2,501 of JBJECS010000073.1, forward strand.
ATACCGACCCTGCAGCCGTTAGAGCAGACGCCTACGACATGGTAATTAACGGTGTCGAAGTGGGAGGCGGTAGTATTCGTATCCACGACAGCAAGCTACAAGCTAAAATGTTTGAAATCCTCGGCTTCACACCTGAAAAGGCACAGGAACAGTTTGGATTCCTTATGAACGCATTCAAGTTTGGTGCACCTCCTCACGGAGGACTCGCATACGGTCTTGACCGTTGGGTATCACTCTTTGCCGGACTTGACAGCATCCGAGACTGCATCGCTTTCCCGAAAAACAACAGCGGACGAGATGTAATGCTTGACGCACCTGCTGCTTTAGACCAAAAGCAACTAGACGAGCTTGCACTGAAAATCGACATAAAGGAATAAGTCTGTGAAACACAGAGATATTGCAAATATTATAGAAGAAATTGCGCCCCTCCGCATTCAGGAGGAGTACGATAATTGCGGCTTTCAAGTAGGTGACCCTGATGGTGAATGTAGTGGAATTTTAATCTGCGTAGATGCAACTGAGGATATTCTTGACGAAGCAATTCAGAAAGGTTGCAACCTCATAGTGACGCATCATCCCCTACTCTTCCACGCAACAAAGCAAATTCTTGTACGCCACCGAATGGATATGGTGCTGCGCAAAGCTCTGAAGCACGACATTACCATTTATAGCAGCCATACAGCTATCGACAATGCTCCCGTAATGGGCGTCTCAATGACTGATGCACAACTGCTCGGGTTGACAGACATAGAGGCGATTGCACCACATGGAGATGCCGTAGGTCCCGTAGTTGGCAACCTACCCACACCCATGAAATCAACAGATGCTATCAGCTATGTCAAAACCGTTTTCGACAGCACAGCTGCTCGTGTAAGCAGGTATGACGACTCCGCTATAGTGTCACGCATCGCTATCGGAGGAGGTGCCTGTCACGAATTTTTGCCGGATGCCATTGATGCCGGAGCACAGATGTTTGTTACCTCTGATTGCAAACATAACGACTTCCTGGACTATCAAAATAGCATTATTTTGATGGATTTAGGACATTTTGACACTGAAAAGTGCACAAAACACATATTTTATAATATTATTACAGAAAAAATTCCTAACTTTGCAGTCTATAAATCTGAAATTGAAAAAAATCCCATAATTTACTGTTAAAATAATGGCAACAGAAAAAAAATCAGAAAACCTATCAGTGGAAGAACGTCTTAAAGCACTCTACGAGCTTCAGACTATTCTCTCTGAGATAGACAGAATAAAAATCGTGCGTGGCGAACTTCCTATTGAGGTACAAGACCTTGAAGACGATATCGCTCGCCTTCAGACACGTATAGCGAATTTCAAGGCTGAAATCGAAGAAGTCCGCAAAAAGCTCGGTGCTGAAAAAGCCAAAATAGAAGAGTCTAAGATGAAAATCGTCCGCTACAAAGAGCAGATTAACAACGTCAGC
>JBJECS010000074.1:0-3895 GCA_051871335.1 Muribaculaceae bacterium
ATTGAGTTCTTCAAAAGAATTTACTAATTTTGCACTTGCCACTTGACTCTACAGAAATAGAAAAAGAGAAAATGTTTTGCATAAATGAAATAAAAGTGGTAGTTTTGCAAGGTAAATGATATTGTTTAATTAAATAGTTTTAAGATTATGAGAAAAGTTTTTACACTAATCGTAGTATTTGCTGTGGCATTGTCGTCAGTCGCAGCGGTAAATGGAATTAAGCGAGCCGGTGGATTGTCACGGAAGGCATGTGAGTTAAAGGGTGTTGCAGCAGATTCAAGGCTTAGGTCTGCAACTCCAAGTGATTTTCCGGGTGAAGAATATTGGTCGATAGGAAATGGATATATGACTGATGATATGATAGCACCGCTGTATGGTCTTGATCCTGTTACATATATAGTGGAGGTTCAGCAGTGTGCTCAAAACCAGAATTACTACCGTATAATAGCGCCTTATGGTAGAACTTTTGCTGAAGAAATATGTAAGCAGTTGGGTGAGCCTTTGAATGAGAGGGAATTTGACTACAAGGGTGTGTGCTATATTGACATAGATGCTACCAATCCTGATGATGTGTATTTTGGCAAGACGATGACGGGTTGTGACTGGGGCTATGGTGAAATGTATATCGGCATCGCTTCTACCGGGACAGTGACGTTTAAGGATGGTGTGTTCAGCGCAAGTATTAATGGTCTTGCAGTAGGTGATGATAGTGGTGCGGTTGCGGCTAACAAACATGGTAAATTCCGTATTCTTCTGCCGGGTGTGACCCCTTCGGATTATGATATAGAGCTGACGCCTGAGTCTCAGTGCCTTACAGACCTTGAGTTTAAGTGTAATCTTACTGTCGGAGCAGATGTTGCAACTGTAAAATATGCTGTAATCACTGATATGCAGGAGGATGAGATGGTGTCATACGTCAATAAGATTGCAGAGGAGGGCGCTGAGTTTAGCCCTCGTGGTGATTTTTCTTATAATATGGCATATGGTGTTAAGAAAGAGACTCTGATTGTTGTTGCACTGAGTGCAGGTGGTGAGACGGTTGGTTATGACTGGGTGACTTACTATTTCATTGATGATGATGCTGATAACTGGGAGAGTGCCGGCACTGCTATTTATCATGATGCGATAATACCTCAGTTTACCAATGTGAATGAGGAGGACTTGGAGTGTGAGCTTCAGCGATATAAGCTTAATCCTGACTATCTTCGTCTTGTAAATCCGTACGCAACTGCAAGTTATGCTCAGGAGAGGTATTATCACAGCGGACATAATCACTATATTTACATTAATGCCAATGACCTGGATTGTATATATGTAGAGGAGTCTCCGCTGGGACTTGACTTTGGTGGTGGTTTGGCTCGTATTAGTTCTTATGTATATTATTTCCTTCAGGCCGGTTATGATTTTGAGGAATGTAAGGAGCTTGGTCTTGGTGCGTATTACGAGGATAATGTGCTGACGTTTGATGATGAGATGCTGTTGTTCTCAATGCTGGATTATGAAAATGGTGACTGGTATGTTACAACTGGCGGCACTATGATTACTCTTCCTGAAGGATTTGAGTTTGCGGGTGTGGAAAGTGTTGTGGCTGACGATAATGCTGATTCTAAGGCTGAGCTTTATAATCTTCAGGGTATGCGCGTTGTAAATCCGCGGGAGGGCCAGTTGTATATTCTACGCAAGGGAAGCTCTTCTCGAAAGGTCGTATTTTGATGGTGAGTAGTGGCAGACGCGTTGCGTCTATTGCTATAATCTGTTGAAAATCAATAAAAATTAAGGGTGCGCCTATGTGACGCACCCTTATAATTTTTTGTAGCAGTGATTAGAGGGCGAGGAGTTCGTTTACTTTAGCGATGAGGTTTTCCTTGCTTTGGCTGCCGGTAAGTCTAAGTGATGTTTTTTTGCCGTCTTTGAAGAATAGGATTGTGGGGAGAGACATAACACGATTTTCTGTGGCGAAGTCTGATTCGTCTTCAACGTTGTATTTGCCGATGACTGCTTTACCTTCAAATTCGGCGGCTACTTCGTCGATTACCGGTGCCATAGACATACATGGTCCGCACCATGTTGCCCAAAAATCTATTACAACAGGCTTGCCTGAAGCGATAATTTCTTCTACGTTTGCGTCTGTAAATTGGAATGCCATGATATTATTTTTATTTTTTTGTTAGTATTTTTTGTTGTCTTTTTGTATTTGCAAAGTTAAGCATTATTTTTGAGATTAATGGGTATGGTGGATGGTTTTTTATGTTTTGTTTTTGTATGAATGCACTACTGTAGGATGTATGGAGCTGTGGAAAATGCGTTTTTTGTGCAATAATTACGTTGTATTGCACAAAATTGGCAAAATTTGTGCAATAAATTTGCTGTACTGCACAAAATTTCCTAAATTTGTGCAGTATAAAATTAATTTTGCATGAAAAATATAGTTTTAAGCCAAAAAGAAGAGTTAAATTATCTGCAAAGTAGGCAATATGTAGAGCGTGTTCAGTATAAGGACAGTCTGTCGCTGTTAGAAACAGACTTGATAAAGCTTATTACCGGTCCGCGTCGTGCAGGAAAGTCGGTGTTTGCGATGCAACTGTTAAAAGGGAAGTCGTTTGGCTATCTGAATTTTGATGATGCAAAGTTGTTGTCAGAGTTTGACGAAGAAGCGGTTTATGATGCGCTGAAAGAAGTGTATCCGGATTTTGAATACTTATTGCTGGATGAAGTTCAGAATTTGGCAAATTGGGATTTATGGGTTAGTAAGCTCAGGCGTAGAGGGGTGAACCTTGTTATTACCGGTAGTAATGCAAAGATGCTGTCGAGTGAAATGGCTACTGTGCTTACAGGTAGATATGTTGAGATAGAGATACTTCCATTCTGCCTGGAGGAGGCAAGGTTGCTTTATAGCGAGTCTGTAGAAGATGTGAATTATGAATATCTGATGTGTGGAGGCTTCCCGGAGGTGGTGAAGCACCGCGATATTATGGCAGGCTATCTGTCGTCTCTGTACGATTCTATAATACTTAAAGATATTGTTCACAGATATAGGGTTAGAAAGACGGATGATTTGCGGAATCTGTCGGATTTTCTGCTTGAGAACTATGGTAATCAGTTGTCGTATAATGAGATTGCGAGATTTCTGAGTTTGTCGAGTGTGAATACTGTAAAAAAGTATTGTGGTTATTTGAGTGAGCCGTATTTATTTTTCTTTTTGCCGAGGTTTGACAATAAGGTTAAATTGATGAGCAATGCTCCTCAGAAAATATATATAGTTGATAATGGTTTTATTATGGCAAATTCTGTGTCTCTATCGAGAAATCTTGGTCGGATGCTTGAAAATCAGGTGTTTGTGAGCCTGATGAGAATGGGTTATAAGCCCGGGAGCGGAATGTTTTATTATAGGACGAGGTCTGAAAGGGAGATAGACTTTGTGACGAAGGATGGCAGCAGGATACAGTCTTTAATACAAGTATCGTATGATATCTCTAATCCTAAAACGCGAGAACGCGAATTTGCTGCGCTGTATGATGCGTCGTCTGAGCTGAATTGTGACAATCTGATGGTGGTGACGTGGAACTATGATTGCATGGCTGAATACAGGGGCAAGGTGGTGAAATGTGTGAGCTGGACGCGGCTGTGAAATTTTTTTGTAAAAATATTTGGAGTTGTTGTGGAAAAAATATAAATTTGCGGTGTCTTAGTCTTGCTGAAAGCCCCGATGGGCGGAGGTGAGATTAGGTGCAGATACATAAAAGGCGTACCTAAGCGCTTTGGTTTTGACGTGTTAGAACTTCGCAACTTCAGACTGTTAGTCAAAAGCAAAGCAACGGGAACGCCCCTGATAGGTGTATTTACGACCTCATTGGCGGGACTATAGTTTGTCTTGTGCCGGTGTAGGGAGCTATAC
>JBJECS010000075.1:0-3882 GCA_051871335.1 Muribaculaceae bacterium
AAATCAGGGAGATGCATGGCGGACGTGATACATCACGTCCCTACGATAAGAGGGGTGGAAATCAGGAGGATAGATGGCGGACGTGACACGTCACGTCCCTACGATAAGAGGGTGGAAATCAGGGGAATAGATGGCGGACGTGAAGCATCACGTCCCTACGATAAGAGGGTGGAAATCAGGAAGATAGAGAATAGTGAATAGAGAATAGTGTGGTTGGGGAAAAAGGAAAGCCGGAGGGTTTTTCCTTCCGGCTTTTCAAAAATATTGTGGAAAAGAATTAGCAGAATTTGGAGAAATCGGCGTTTTGCATGTTTCCGGTTTCGTTGAAAGCGGTGTGGAATGCCATAGAAGCGGCGAGTGTGTGTGGCGTCTGTCCACCTTTGCCGAGTTTGAGGTAATCCCAAAGGAGCTGCTTGTAAATAGGGTTAACGCAGTTTTCGATGATGGTTTCAGCACGCTGTACCGGGTCTTTAGCGCGGAGGTCTGCGATACCCTGCTCAGTGATGAGGATGTCGACAGAGTGCTCTGAGTGGTCGGCATGTGCAACCATAGGCACGATGTTGCTGATGAGTCCGCCTTTTGTGATAGACGGGCAAGAGAAGATTGAGATGTATGCGTTGCGAGTGAAGTCGCCAGAGCCTCCGATACCGTTCATCATCTTAGTTCCGAGAACGTGAGTAGAGTTTATACCGCCGAAGATGTCGGCTTCGAGTGCAGTGTTCATTGCGATAACTCCAATTCTGCGGATAACTTCAGGGTTGTTAGAAAGTTCAGCAGGACGTAGGACGATTTTGTCGTGGAAGAAGCTGAGGTCTTTGAAAAGAGCTTCCTCAACGTCGTCGCTGAAGGTCATGGAGCAGGTAGAAGCGAAAGTACATTTGCCTTTTTTCATGAGTTCGAGAACGGCGTTTTGCATTACTTCGGTGTACATCATGAAAGGAGGGAGCTCGTCGCTCTCGCCAAGGTCGTAAAGGACTGCGTTAGCAACGTTGCCTACACCAGACTGGAGGGGGAGAAATTCTTTAGGTAGTCTTCCGGTCTTGTATTCATGGAGGAGGAAGCTGACGACGTTAGCGCCGATTTGTTTAGAAACTTCGTCAGGCTCGGTGAAAGGCTTGACACCGTCGAGGAAGTTAGTCTTAACGATACCGATGATTTTATTCGGGTCTACTTTGAGCGTAGGGCTACCGATTTTATCGTTAGCGTGATAGATAGGGATTTCGCGGCGATACGGAGGGTCTTGTAGCATGTAAACGTCGTGCATTCCAAGGAGAGATTTAGGGAGAGCCTCGTTAAGCTCGACGATAATTTTGTCAGCGAGCATAGCGTAAGTAGGTGTGTTACCGAGCCCTGTACCGAGGAGGATTTCGCCGTCAGGAGTGATGTCTGCAGCCTCAATTATAGCGAAGTCCATTTTGCCATAGAACCCGTATCGAATTTCTTGTGCCATCTCAGAGAGGTGACGGTCGAAGTAGTGAGTGTCATGGCAGTTGATACGCTTTCGGAGGTCCGGAACGTTTTGGTAAGGAGCACGCATGTTAATGGCGTTAGCACGAGAGAGCGCGCCGTCAGCGTGGTCACTGGTAGAAGCGCCGGTAAAGATGTTAACCTTGAAAGGACGCCCTTCGGCATGTTCTTGTTCAGCTCTTTTAGCGAGAGCTTCCGGCACAGCTTTAGGCGTACCTGGAGCGGTAAAACCTGAAAAGCCGATAGTAGCGCCGTTGAAAATGCAAGACGCTGCTTCTTCTGCTGTGATGAAATTGAATGACATAATTTTTGGTATAGATATAATATTTTTTACTAAATTACTTGAAAATTATTTGCCACTGAGAATTGGTTTTCGTAATTTTGCACAAAAGTAGTAAATTTGTGTCGAATAGCCAAGAAAATCGACAATAATGGCAAAAAAATAAGTAAAAATGGACAAAAATTGGGCAGAAAACCGCGAGAATGAATTGCGGAAGCTATATATAGAGACCTACGGATGCCAAATGAACGTGGCAGACAGCGAGGTAGTGGCGTCGATACTGGGGATGGCAGGATATGAACTGACCGAACAGATAGAGGATGCAGATGCTATATTGCTGAACACATGTTCAATCCGCGATAATGCGGAGCAGAAAATAGTATCACGCCTGACGTATCTTGCGTCTCTGAGGAGAAAGCGTGGAAAGTCGAGAAAGCTGATAGTGGGCGTGATAGGCTGTATGGCTGAGCGAGTACGTGAGACTCTGATAAATGACCACGGAGTAGATGTGGTGGCGGGACCGGACAGTTACCTTGACCTGCCGAGCCTGTTTGCGGCGGCAGAACAAGGTGAGCGTGCGATAAACGTAGAGCTGAGTACTACAGAGACGTATCGCGATGTGATACCAGTGAGAATAGGCGGAAATGCAATTTCCGGGTATATTTCGATAATGCGCGGGTGCAATAATTTCTGCTCATACTGCATAGTCCCGTATACACGCGGACGTGAGCGCAGCCGCGAGGCGGAGAGCATACTAAATGAGCTTGCCGACCTTCAAAAGCGAGGCTTTAAGGAGGTGACACTACTTGGACAGAACGTAAATTCGTATCGCTATAAAACGGCGGATGGCAGTGTGATAGATTTTGCAAGACTGTTGGCGATGGTGGCAGAGGCGGCTCCGGAGATGCGAGTACGCTTCACGACGTCTCACCCGAAGGATATGAGTGATGAAATTATCGCCACGATAGCGAAATATCCGAATATCTGCAATCATATCCACCTCCCGGTGCAGTCGGGCAGCAACAGTGTGCTGAAAAATATGAACCGAAAGTATACTCGCGAGTGGTATCTTGACAGGATAGCTGCGATAAGGCGCATGATACCTGATTGCGGGATATCGACGGATATGTTTACGGGATTCTACAATGAGAGCGAGGAGGATTTCCAGGAGACTCTGTCGCTGATGCGTGAGGTGGGGTTTGACGCGTCGTTTATGTTTAAGTATTCAGAGCGTCCGGGTACATTCGCATCTCGTGAGATGAAGGACAATGTGCCGGAAGATGTGAAGATAGAACGCCTGAACCGGATGATAGCTCTGCAGAATGAGCTGTCGCTTGCGTCAAACAAGCGAGACATAGGGAAGACGTTTGAGGTTCTTGTGGAAGGCGTGTCAAAGCGAAGCACCAAGCAGATGGTGGGCAGGACACAGCAAAACAAGACGGTTGTGTTTGACCGCGGTGAAGCGAAGGTTGGCGATACGGTATCGGTGACGATAGATGAGGTGTCATCAGCGACGCTAATAGGTCATCTTGCGGAATAAAAAGAGTGAGAAGGCAATGAGTGACGCAAAACTATACTTATTTCCCGTTCCACTGTCGGCGGATACAGTTCAGCGCGTTCTTCCGGCGTATAATACGGAAATTCTGCGTGAGATAAAATATTTCATCGTAGAGAATGTGCGGTCGGCGCGAAGGTTTCTGAAGCAGTGCGACAAGGGGATAGACATAGACAGCCTGACGTTTTTCACGCTGAATGAGCAGACGAAACGCGAGGAGCTGTCGGAGATGGTGAAGCCACTGGAGGAAGGAAAGTCGATGGGCGTGATATCCGAGGCCGGTTGCCCAGCGATAGCAGACCCCGGGGCGGATGTGGTAGCGATAGCGCAAAGAAAGGGGATAGAAGTGGTGCCACTTGTGGGCCCGTCGAGCATCCTTATGTCGCTGATGGGTTCGGGCTTTAATGGTCAGAGCTTTGCGTTTAACGGCTATCTGCCTATAGAAAAGGGCGCACGCGGAGCGAGGCTGAAAGAGCTTGAGCGGCGGATATTACGCGAGCGTCAGACCCAGATATTCATAGAGACGCCATACCGCAATAATAAGCTGATAGCAGAACTGTGTGCAACACTGCCGGGGCAT
>JBJECS010000076.1:0-3852 GCA_051871335.1 Muribaculaceae bacterium
ATGCAATCATGCTCAGCCGGCTCACGTCCTTGTTCATTTCGTCAACGTATTCCGGCTCGATATCAGTGGTGCGCAGCACTTCTATCCAGCCCATGAGTGAGGAGATAGGCGTGCCCAGCTGGTGAGCCGTCTCTTTGGAGAGTCCTACCCACACCTTGTTTTGCTCGGCGCGCTTGGTGGAGGAAACGGCATAATACACAATCGCGATGAAAGCAAACATCACAAGGAGCTGAACGAAAGGATAATAACTGAGCTTTTTCAGCAGTTTTGAGTCCTCGTAGTAGATATGTTGCTGTTCTGTGGGGGAGATTTCTATGTGGATTACGTTTTTGCTATCGTGCAGCTGTGATAGTTTGTCGTATAGGAATTTGTTGTTTACGTCTGAAATGAAATAGGGCATGGTAGAATCCACAGGCTCAGGGAGGTCAAAGTTTCTGTGGAGGAGGATTTCGCCGCTATCGTCTGTGAGGAGAACAGGGATGGTGTGGTTTTGCTCTATTATGCTCAGCAGAAAGTCAATGTCGATATTTGCAGCCTCAGAGTCTGTGGCACTCATGGTGATGTTTGCAATTTCCTTTGTGGCGTCAGCCCAAATCTGCATTCGCTCTCTCTCCTGTCGCGAAAGGTCGTTTACGAGGTTTGATGACGTGTAAAGGAAAAATCCCACCATGGTGATGGTGAGAATGAAAAACACTGCGGTGCCATATCTTCGTATGTCGTAAATGTTCATTCGGTAAAATCTTTTTCAATGAAATTAGCCACGGCATCGTCGATATTTCTCCCGATGACGATGTCTGCCACGTATTTCACCTCAGGGTATGCATTTTCTACGGCGATGGCAACGTCTGCCACTTTCATCATGGATATATCGTTCAGATTGTCGCCAAAAACGACTACTCTGTCTGCTCCAACGGCCTTTTTTAAGTTTAGAACGGCATTTGCCTTAGATACTCCGGGTGCGAAAACCTCTATGAGTGAGGAATTTGGGTCGAAAATGTCCGGATATGCCGACACGGAACACAGCCCTTTTTCGCGGAGGGTGTCTGCAAGTGGCATAATAGCGGATGTGCTACCAATCGCAAACAAAAGGATTACGTTTTCTCGCTTTTCTTGCGGCACGTCTTCGCCGATGAAAAACCGTTTCAACTCCTTTCTGTCTGCATAGAAATCTTGTTCGCGTGGGTTTAGTGTTGGATATTTGTGGTATACGTCAAGTGCTGATGCACAGCCGTTTTCATTGTTGAACGCATATACAAATGGAGAGATGCCCGCTGACTCAAAGTCGTGGAGAAGGTCTTCAAGCAGTGTGCGCTGAATTATGGTAGTGGTGGAATATCTTTTGACATTGTGAAGCCATGTAGCGGCACCTGTTATGACTATCATCGGTACATTTATTTTGCAGTTTTTCAGCAGAATATCGGCTGTAGCCGGGGTGCGTGCCGTGGCTATCGTAATCATAGCGCCGCGCTCGCTGAGCTGAGTTATTTTTTCAGCGGAATATTCGCTGACTCTGCTTTCATTGTTTAGCAGAGTGCCGTCGAGGTCTGAGATATATAGAGTTTTCGTTTTCATTTCTGTCTTTTTCCGACCACAAATTTACGAAAAATTCTCCTACTTTCCAAACCTCGGAGCTGTGAAGAAAAGTCCGAAAGATACGCCAAAATTCCAGTCGTGCCCGTCTCGAGGCAAGTAATTGCCATACAGTGAAATAGAGGCAAACGGCAGAGAGTATACTGCTGCCATCTCGCCGAAGAATGTTGGGTCGGCAAACCAGTCGCCATAGCGAGGCGTACCATCAACATTGGGCTTTATGCGTCGCATGGGCAGAAAACATTGCAGCGATGTGCGCAGCTGAAGCATATCGGTGACTTTTACTATTGGCTCAAACCCTACAGCAGTGTAGCTCAGCGCGTTAAGGCGATAATTCAGCGTATTAAACTGCGATGGACTCGGGATATATCGCTCGGCAGTCATGATAGTCTGGTCGTATGTGGTGAGGAGCTTACGGGTGGAGGCGTATAACTCATATTGCATGCCAAGCGTAAACCTCTTTGTGATAGAGAAATAAGACCTTACTTTATGGTGTGCAAAGCCATACATCACCTCGTCGCTCTCTGCCTTATCGGCTGTGGTGGCGGGGAAGAAGTGGTAGTTGCCTATCATTACACCTGCCGCTGCTATGTCCTCCGTCCCGGAAGTGGGAAACATGCTGTTGTTCAGAGTGTTGTAGTTGTAGGCGATGCGTAGTTGCCATAGGTTATAGAATGCGTCATCCTCAATTTTTCGCTGTCCCGGTATGCCAAGAAGCGACAGATAAGAGTAGTCGAGGTGCCCAAAACCAGCGCTCACGTCTATCAGCGAGCGGCGCGACGTGGCGCGACTGAAGTGCAGACGACCGAAAATCTCAGTGTTGTTAAGTGCAGATTTATCGTCGGTTTCATAGAAAAATTGGTCAACGGTATGGCTGGAAGTGCGTGAAATAACAGCCTCGGCGTGGAATGAAGCCGGCGTGGAGTATGGCAGGAACAGTCGCCCGTTTGCTTCGGCAGCAAAATAGTTTTTGCCTACCCATGCATTGACTCCGGCATTTATAGAGTGGTGGTCCAGCGACTTATACCTGCCGCTAAGGTATATCATGGAGCCTGCGGCAGACGTGAGCCATCCGCCAAAGCCAATATTCAGGTTATCTTTCACTTCCGCCTTCAGGTTTAGGTCAAAAGTGCCGGAAGATTCGTCGTATGTGGCTTTCGGGATGAGATTGCGGAGTTTCCCTCCGGTGATGGCTCGATAGTATGCAGATTTTGCGTGTTCTATGCCAAATGTGTCCGCTACATTTGCCGTAAATGTACGCTGAAGATAACTGTTTTGCGATTCACTGCCGCCGGAGACTGTTACAGCCTTGAAATGGACCGGAGGAGTCGCATCCTTAAACGCATTGCGGCGCGCCTCAATTTTTTCTGCCGGCATACGGCTTTTAACTTTGTCCTTTATCGAATCGATAAACTCGTAGGTGCGGTTATAGCCGATGTCGTATATTTCCTGTGCCTTTGGGATGTCTAGCAGGTTGTAACCGCGGAGGTCAACGTGGATATAAATCCCGTCTTCGGGCTTCATAGGCTCGTTGCGGTCTTGAATAATCATTTCTTCAAGCTGCGACACGAGGTCGGTGGGCTTCACTTCCGGCTCAGGGATTGCAACGTCTATGCCGAGGATAATGTCAGGCTTAAATTCAGACTTCATCACGTCTGTCGGGAAATTGTCGTAAATGCCGCCGTCATACAGCAGCCTGCCGTCTATTTCTATGGGGTTAAACACCACAGGAAACGACATGGAGGCGCGAATAGCGTCGCCAAGGTCGCCTGAGCGGCATATTATCATTTTCTTTGCTGAAACGTCTGACGCTACGCATCGGAATGGCACGAAAAGACGGTCAAAATCGCCGCGGCACTGTGCTGTATAGCCTGCAAACAGCTCCATGAAGGCAAAGTTCATGGGAAGCGGTGAAATCAGGCTTGTTGGGAGAATTGACGACGTCTTTGTGGAATCGCGAGGCGAGAAAGCAAAGTTAAACATCGCCGGGCGTGGCGATTCCTTGAAGAAATAATATGTCAATTTCTCGTCTATCTGCCCGGTGCTCCAGTCTGAGAACTCTTTGCTTTGAAGCAGAGCCATCATCTCGTCGGTAGTATATCCTGCGGCATATAGTCCTCCCACTATTGCACCCATTGATGTACCGGTGACGTAGTCGATAGGTATGTCGTTTTCTTCCAGTGCCTTAATCACGCCGATATGGGCGATGCCTTTAGCTCCGCCGCCACTGAGCACCAGCCCCACCTTTTGCCTTGCTCCGGC
>JBJECS010000077.1:0-3852 GCA_051871335.1 Muribaculaceae bacterium
CATGTGACATATAAAGAAAGGATGTACCAAATAACTTAATTTTGATACACCCTCAGGAGTACTTCTAAATAGGTTTGAAATTATAATGCTATTTTGAAAGTCATTGCATTTATTTTTACGATATAAATGCCGGATATGGGGAGCGTGATAGAATGAAAATCAGAGGCTGCAAAATCGCGGCAAATAAGTCGCCCGGAAATGTCGTACACTTCGATGCAGGAGCCTGATGCACCGGAAATCGTGAGTTTGCCATCTGAAGCAAATACAGACGTATTATCGGCAATAAATTCGGCAGAGGTAGACTCGTCGAAGATGTAGTAGCCGGAAGCGGAAGAGCTTGAGGCGACATTTTCCATATTTCCAGAGCTGAGAATTACATTCTCAATCTTGACAGGATAATTACCCCATACAGTTTTGTCGTAAGGAGGCATTTTCATGCCGATAATAGCAGCAGTATCTGGCAAAACCACATTGTCGCTCAAAGAATAAGCAAAAATGCGGAAAGAGTCATTACTCAGTCTTCGAGGCATAAGCGAGAACCCTTCAAAACTATTTAAGACAGTGAAATCACTCTCTTTCACATCAAATCAGATGATGGGTAAGTGACGTCGAATTGAAGACCTGAAATGGCGTCATAGTTGCTCAATAGGATTTCAATACTCTCGCTGACAGAATTAATAGTGAGGAAATTCGGATTATAGATTTCACCGGTCAAAGCCACTTTTTTCAGTCGTGTGCTTGGGTCATTAGTGTAAATGAGCATATTCCCGGCATAAGAAGCAGAAACATCCTTAGCAAAGAAGACCACAAAATCGTGTGAAGAGCCATAATTGTCCAGCCTTACAGGGAAATTGTCTGAAAGCATGAACGATTCGCAGTCAAAAGCGACTTTGTCAATCACAAGAGGTGCGTTGCCATAGTTTCTTACTCTGTAAACAGCAGATTGCAGTGCCGTAACAGGCTGTCTGCCGAGAGACAGAGAAGAATTACCGTTGATAGTAGGGCTTTTGATGGAAACTGTTCCGGAATATGTGGCAGAAGTGACATTAGTAGGAACGCCATCCAGCACACAAGTGATAATACAATCCGAAGCCTTTACAGTAGCATTATATTTGCCATCAAGTTTAACCCTGAAAGAAGCGATAACGCCATCATTGTCAGCAAAAGGCTGATTAGAGATAGAAAAAGCGATGAGTTTAAGTTTGCCGTCATTAAGCGAAGCAACACATTGGTGGTCGGTCTTGCGGTCTGATAGCGCAAAGCTGCCATCAACATATTTCAGCTGAGAAGGGAGGGTGAAATCAAACTGGAAGCCACAAATAGGGTCCATATTATTCACACTCAGCTGCAATTCCACTTCCTCATCACAGATGCCCGTAGCATTTGAGATATGGAGCTCGTTTACGGCGTATGGCTCGGCGAAAAACTCAATAAGATTGTATTTCGTCACAGTGTTAGGTTTTTATATGTAAATGTCAATTATAGTCTATATCATAAACAAAAACGCCAAACTACTCACGTAGCCTGGCGTCTAAGATAGTCAAAATTTATGAAATTTCACCTTTAGTGAAAACTAAAGGGAGAACGATGGGGCGAATTATTCAGCAACCACTTCGAATGGCACTTCTACAGAAACTTCTTTGTGAAGATTGAGAACAGCCACATAGTTGCCAGCAACTTTTACAGCCTGCTTGAGGTCGATAGCCTTACGGTCGATGCTAAAGCCTGCTTTTTCGAGAGCTTCAGCAATCTGGTTAGCACCAACAGAACCGAAAATAGTGCCTGTTTCGCTAACTTTAGCAGCGATAGAAAGGCTAACACCGGCGAGCGAAGCAGCGAGTGCTTCAGCATCAGCTTTGATTTTAGCGATTTTGTGAGCGCGCTGGCGCTGATTTTCAGCAAGAACCTTAAGAGCAGATTCAGAAGCGATAACAGCCTTACCTGTAGGAATCAAATAGTTACGACCATAACCACTTTTAACTTCTACAACGTCGTCCTTGTATCCAAGGTTCTTAACGTCTTCTTTAAGAATGATTTTCATAATTTATATCTGCTTTTAATGGTTATTTCATCAAGTCTGTTACATAAGGAAGAAGAGCGAGGTGACGAGCACGCTTAACAGCCTGAGCGACACGGCGCTGGAATTTGAGAGAAGTACCGGTGATGCGGCGAGGAAGGATTTTGCCTTGCTCGTTGAGGAACTTCTTGAGAAATTCAGGGTCTTTGTAGTCGATAAATTTGATACCGCTTCTTTTGAAACGGCAGTATTTTTTCTTTTTTACGTCTACTGACATTGGAGTCAAGTATCGAATTTCAGATTGTGCCTGTGCCATGATTTAGTCCTCCTTTACTTCTTCTTTAGGTGCATTTTCTTTTGAAGCTCTAAGCGCGCGACGTTTTTCAGCGTATTCAGCGGCGTATTTATCCTGGCGGAATACTAAGAAACGGATGACGCGTTCGTCACGACGGAATGCAGTTTCTAACTTCTTAACAAGAGTAGGCTCGCCCTCAAATTCGAGGAGAGTGTAAAAACCGGTAGATTTCTTTTGGATAGGATAAGCGAGCTTGCGCAGACCCCAGAGCTCTTCGTTCGCGATAGTAGCACCGTTGTCGGTGAGAACTGTAGCGAATTTGTCTACCGCTTCCTTCATCTGAACATCAGACAAAACGGGAGTTAAAATGAAAACGGTTTCGTACTTCATGAGTTTTATTAATTAATTAAGTTGAATTGTTGTTTTGTTCAAAATCGGCTGCAAAGTTACGATTTATCCGCCAAATATCCAAATTTTCGGCAATAGTTTTTTCGATAGTTTTTTCGATTTTGTGGCAATTAAGTGTTTAAATTACAAAATATTCGTATATTTGCAGAAATAACAATGAAAATTGAAGATGGAAAAGGAAAAAGCGAATATAGAAAAGCCTTTCGACGTAGATACAGAGACGATAGCAGAGCAAGAATCGGCTGAAACAGACGTGGTGTGCCAAGATGAAGCTGCATGTGAGGAAATAGAAGAAAAAACGTGTGCAAACTGCGGGACAGTGAGCACCGGGAATTTCTGTCCAAACTGCGGTCAGTCTATGATGGTTGGTCGTCTGCGTGCATCAAATCTGTATAAACAGACGATAAGCAGCGTTCTGAGGCTTGACCCGCTGTTTCTCAAGACAGTTTGGCAGCTGATAATACGCCCATGGAAGGTGATAAGCGACTATCTGAGCGGTCATCAGGTATGCTATATGGCGCCGATGACAACACTGGTGTTTCTTTTCTTTTTCCGCGCCATCCTAAACACGATAATGGGCGCCGGGAGCGATGAGTCATTGCGCGACATATGGAATCACTCCTATGGTTTCCCTGCGATACAGGAAACAATCATCAAGCTGGGGAAAACGGTGCTGTATATAGACATTATCACACTAATCCTGATGCGAATACCAATGGTATTGGCTGTGAAGACGGTGTATTCACGCACAAAAGGTGCGGCTTACACATGGGCGGAATACGCGGCGGCGTCGGTGTATGCGTTGAGTGCCATTACAGCAGTCACAATCCTGACGGATATTCTCGTCACTCCATTTGCAGGCGATGGATGGAGCGATTTTATACAGTCAATCTATGGATGCGTGATAATTTTCCTGATTTTGCACAAGCTGTTTGACAGCAAGAGCTTGTGGCAGTCAATTCGGCGATACGTATTGACGATGTTGCTGGGCTGCATATACTATGCAATTTATTTCATTGTAATAGTGCTGGTTATCGCAGTAGTGATATATACGGCAGACCCAAGCGCTTTCGATAAAATGTGTAGATTCCAAAACGAAGTGCAACGTTATGGAGGTCTAAATTATGTAGAT
>JBJECS010000078.1:0-3823 GCA_051871335.1 Muribaculaceae bacterium
GGCTTCAAAAAGAGTCTTTATTACTTGATTCATAGATGCGTCAAGGAAGTCTTTTGTGGAAAACACGTCACCAAATTCAATCCCCTTAGGCAGACTTTCACTCATTTTGGCAATGCTGCGGTCTATCTCATTTATCACTTCCGTCACATTGCTCCCGGCTGTCTGATATACCATGATTAGAGTACCTGCGTGACCATTTGTATTGCTTCTATAGTTATAGGCTTCGTCGCCGAGTTCAACTCTCGCTATCTCTTTCAGTCGAAGCACAGAACCATCAGGCAAGGATTTTATTACAATATTTTCAAACTCTTCAGGTCGGGAAAGACGCCCTTTATACTTCATGGTGTATTGGAATACGCCGTCGTAGTTCTCTCCGAAAGAGCCTGTGGCAGACTCAATATTCTGAGCTGCGAGTGCTGATGTTACATCATCCGGTACAAGTCCATATTCTTTCATCATATCAGGTTTAAGCCACAGGCGCATACTGTAATTCGAGCCAAGAAGCGTCACTTCTCCCACTCCTGATATTCGTTTTAACCGCGGAATAACATTGATTGATAGATAATTGTTCAAAAATTGAGCATCATAACTGTCGTCCGGGCTATAAAGCGTAATAGCTTTTAGCATAGACTTCTGCTGCTTGTTTGTTGTTACACCAATTTTTGTTACGTCTGCCGGGAGCAAACCTGTTGCTTTCGACACACGATTTTGTACGTTCACGGCTGCCATGTCAGGGTCTGTGCCATGCTTAAAGAAAATTGTGATATATGCATCGCCGGCATTTGAGGATATTGACGAGATATATGTCATATTCTCTACTCCGTTTATAGCCTCTTCGAGTGGAACTACCACACTCTTTTCCACTGTCTCCGCATTGGCTCCCGGATAACTCGTTGTCACTTCTACGGTTGGAGGTGCTATATTTGGAAACTGCTCCACCGGTAGCTTGACCAATGATATTACGCCGAGGATAACAATCGCCACAGAAATGACGATTGAAAGCACCGGACGCTCTATAAAAGTTATAACATTCATTGCTATTTTCCTCCTTTCTTTGGCTGTATTTCCATGCCGTCTCGTAGCATGCTTACACCCTCCGTAATTATGGTTTGTCCCACTTCGAGTCCGCTGCTGACTATGTATATTTTCTCTGCCTCTACAGGTTTTGCCGCAATTCTTGTAGACACAGCCTTCCCATTTATCAGTCTATACACGTACAGTTTGTCTTGAAGCTCGTATGTCGCAGACTGTGGAATTACTATTTTGTTGGCAGACTCAGTCTTTATTCCTATGTTCCCTGCACCGCCACTGTGCAACAGCCCTTTCGGATTAGGGAAAACGGCGCGGAGAGAGAGGCTACCGGTCTGTGAATCCAATACACCGCTAATGCTTTCTATTCTCCCTGCGCTTTCATATGTTGAACCATCGTTTAGGTATAGGCAAATGTCTGTCATAGATTTGATGGCAGCTTCTGCGGTGCCATATTTTCTAATCCAGCGGATTATCGTATTTTCAGGAATTGAGAAATAGACATACATTTCGCTATTGTCAGATACAGTGGTGAGCGGTTGCGAAATATTTGCGCTCACCAATGCTCCCACGCGATAAGGCAATGTGGATATCACTCCTGAGCATGGACTTGTTACCTTAGTGTAAGAAAGATTGTTTTGCGCATCCATTACTTGCGCTTGAGCTTGTTCTAATGCTGCTTCGGCAGAGTGAAGAGCGTTCTCGGCTTTCTGCACTTCAAATAATGATGAAACGTTTTGCGCGTGTAATTCGCTTTTCCCTTGATAGTTTAGTCTCGCCGTTTCCACCGCCGCTTTTGCAGCACTTTCATTAGCCTTTGCCGTCTTCAGAGCTGCCAGATATGGAACTTGGTCTAACACAAACAATGTCTGACCCTCTGACACATGCTGCCCTTCATTGACACATACAGACGTAATTCGTCCGCTGATTTGTGGAAATATATCCACATCTTGACGTCCCTTTATCGTTGCCGGATATTTGTCTATGACTGTCACTGCTTTTATTGTGACTGTCATTACAGAATACTCTTTTTGAATATCTACAGACGGAGCTTCCTTGCAACCCGTCAGCAAAATTACGGCTGCTAATACAGCCCATACGCTTGTCTTTGTTGTCATAAGGATTTTATAGTTAGTATAACAATAAGTGTAACTGCTTCTGATACAGGCACTGCCAGCCACAAACCCGCGATGCCCGAAAAATATGGTAAAAGGCAGAAACATGGCACGAGAAACACCACTCCGCGCAGTAGCATAAACAGCATCGCTTTTCTGAAGCGCTCAATGCTCTGATAATAGCCTATACATACCAGATTTATAGGAAATAATGCAAATGCAAATGAAAACATAGGAATGCCAGACGTTGCTATCTCGTTCGCTGAATTTCCTGCAGGAAGAAAAAGTGATACTACAGGTACACTAAAAAGCATTCCTACCACCGCTGCGAGCACTCCACTCAGAGCAGCCACAGACAGAGAAAGGCGCAGCGTTGCCTGAACGCGGGAATAAAGTCTCGCCCCATGATTATAGCTGATTATCGGCTGGGCAGACTGCGCAATCGCATTGCCTACCATAAACATCAGAGGAAAGGTATAACACGCAACACTGAATGCAGCTACGCCATCCTCACCCAAGTAATTAAGAAACGCAATGTTTCCGGTAAACATCATGCATGCTATTGCTGCCTCGCCAATCATTGAAGACGCTCCGAGCTTTACCTGATACCACACATTCCGCATGGTCAGGTAAAAGCTCTTTTGCGTCAGCTTAAGGGGATAGAAATGTAAAACACGACTTCTCTTAAACATATAGACCATAATCAAAAAACTACCAAATACTTCAGCTAACGCCGTTGCCAGTGAAGCTCCTTCTATCCCCATACCCATAGGAAATACAAACACGAAGTCAAGCACGATATTCACTATCGCAGGTATCATATTACAAGCCATCGCAAAGCGAGGACTGCCGTCAAGCCTGATTATAAATAGACCTATGCTTAGCAACATACCAAACGGCATGCTTGGTACTATCCATCTCATGTATGTCAAGACGTATGGCATAAGGCGGTCGCTACTGCCAAGAAGTCTTGCCGTCTCCTCTGTCCATATCATCATCACAAGTGATATTGCCGTGATGACAATAAATGAGAATATAAATGCTTGAGTTATATTAATCCTCGCCGCTTTTTCATTTCCGCGTGATATATGGACTGAGGCGACTATCGATGCGCCACTGCCAAACATTAGCCCAATTCCGGTGGTGAGCATAAACAGTGGCGCAACGATATTTACTGCCGCCAGAGCATCACTTCCAGCCCCACGCCCAACAAAAATGCCGTCTGCTATGTTGATAGTTGATGCAAGCAACATTCCAAGCAACGTTGGCAGGAATATTTTACCAAACAATCGTCCTATTGGGGTCTTTTCCCAATCAATGCTGTCTCTTATCATATACATCATGTAATTTCGTCTGCAAAGTTAGGACTATAATTTCTCCTATATGCTTTCATTGTAATTAACATATGGGTACTTTTTATAAATATTTGAGATTTGTTATTCAAATTTTCGTATTTTTGCAGTAAAAAAATAACTATGAAAGATAAATACGTCATAGGACAATACAATATGAGCGACTTTACGCAATGGTGGGAAGCAAATCTGCCATGCTATTTGCTGTTATATTGTAATGCCGGGAATGCTAAGATGCAAGTGCAATTTAAGAGCTATAACATAACTTGTGGAATGAGGGTGTATCAAAATTCGATATGCCCTCTTATGTTAATATATTGTAAAATA
>JBJECS010000079.1:0-20029 GCA_051871335.1 Muribaculaceae bacterium
TTGATTTTTCTTATACACCGGGCGTAAAAATTTATCTTTTTTATGTACCTTTGTAAAAAATTTTACCACACATATGCTTAACCTGTCTCAAAATAGAAAACCAAATGATAAATCGAGTTTTATGTTTCACATCTATGCGCTATTCACAGTAGCGGTATGGGGTGCAACATTTGTTTCTACAAAAGTATTACTAAATGCAGGTCTACACGCAGTAGAAATATACATTTACCGCTTTATCTTGGCATATGTTTTGATATTACCTTTTTGCAAACGCCTTTGGGCAAATAATCTCCGCGATGAGCTACTCTTAGCCCTTGGAGGTCTCACATCAGGAAGCATATATTTCATAGCGGAAAACACCGCTCTCAAATATACATTGGTGAGCAACGTATCACTACTTACCAGTATCAGCCCACTTGTCACCACCCTCCTCGTAGGATTTTTCTATAAGCAGGAGAAACCTAAGGCAGGAGTGTATATAGGCTCACTTGTGGCTCTCGTTGGTGTGGCACTGGTGATATTCAATGGAGGTATGTCACTCACAATAATGCCTTTGGGCGACCTAATCGCCTTCTCCGCAGCAGTTAGCTGGGCATTTTATAGCATCATCCTCCGTAAGTTAAACGTTGTGTATGACGCATTGTTCATAACACGCAAGACTTTTTTCTATGGAATTGTCACCGCCCTCCCATTTCTCGCCTTTGAGCCGGAAATATGTGACCCGGCAATATTAATGCAGTCAGATGTGCTGATAAACCTTCTGTTCTTAGGCATTGTCGCCTCTATGATATGCTATTTTATCTGGGCATTAGCAGTGAAGGAGCTGGGAACGGTAAAGACGAACAATTACATGTATCTCCAGCCGGTTTTCACGCTTGTACTTGCGTTTTGCGTTCTTGATGAGTCTATTTCCATCATTGGATACACCGGTTGCGCGCTAATCCTTGGCGGGCTCTGGCTAAGTGAGAAATTAGGGAAGAAATAATGCGTGCCATCAGTCACCTATTCTACCCTGAAGCCAGCAGCCTCCAACTCTGCACAGTATCGCTTTCGGAGGCGTGGATTGAGGTCTCTGGTAAATAGGATTGTTTTTGGCTTTACACTGCGCGCTAGGGTCACAACATCTTTTCGGAAGCCATTGCATACAATCAGAGTGTCGCACTTGCATGGGAAAATAATGTAGTCTGCGCCGGCAATGATAATTCTCGCGTCAGGCAACACAAGAAGCGGAGGGTTATAATTTATGTTTTTTGTTATCAGTTTATCAGTCAATACATTAACTGCAGTCATTTTACGTTTCCCAAGATAGTCGGCATAGCGAAACTCACATTCTTCTTTAAGTGCCTGCAATTCAGTTTGTTTATGAGTAGTAATGACCTGCATTTCACATCCATCTTTAATAATGATATTAGTAGCGTCACGCTTTAACAACACATAATGCTCACATTCAGGATAATCTAAGACGGAGAAGTATTCCACAGCTGTCACAGCAAAGCCTATCGCAACCAAGGCGTAGCCAAAAACGACTTTGCGATACTCTATCAACGCAGCTAATAAAGGCACCGCCAATAGAAGCAATATCACAGATATACCACTGATATACAAGCCTGTAATATTGACGCCTGGAAAATCGGCAGAAAAGTTTATCATCGCAGTAGTGAACGAATAGCACCAATTAATTGCATCTGACATAAACCCGGAAGGAAGTCCCATCACCAGCATAAACATTCCGGCAGATATAATGAATGTTAAGATTGGTGTAAAAAGTGGCGCTGTGAGAATAAAAATGAGCGGAAATTGATGAAAATGGTATATCATCAGTGGTGCTGTAGCAAGTACCGCTGAAACGGGCAACGCAAAAATTGCAGCAAACTTATATCTCAGTGTTCCCATACGGAATGGATTGAGTCTCACGCTCAACAATAATATTCCGGCTACGGCAGCAAACGACAGCTTGAAGCCAATATTGTAAATGGAATATGGCGAGAATACTATTATCAGCAATGCGGCACCACACAGCGAATTAAAAGCGACATTTTGCCTATAAAGCACATAAGCCATGAGAACAAAAGTAGCCATAATCACCGCACGCGTCACTGATGGGCTAAACATTGTCATCACGACGTAAATCCACAGGAGGATTATTGTAATGATTATCCTCAAATTGTGCTTATGGAATAAGGAGAGTGGGAAAAGAATGATGTATAATGCAAGAATGATTATGGCGACGTGCATACCGCTCAATGCCAGCACATGAGCAAGTCCTGTTTTTGAAAACACCTGCCTCATATCAGCATGCAATAAAGACGTATCGCCAAAAATAGTCGCTGCAAGAAAGGCGGCAAGGTCTTCACTGAGGTCTGAAAACACAATGCGGTCAATCGCGGCAGTTTTCACATTATATAGCCACCCCTTCAGCCCACCCACCGAGCCTGTGACCCTTATGCTATCCTCTAACGGATAAGCCTTTACGTCAAATCCTTGTCTGATATAGTTCTCATCAATGTTAAGCTCGTCAGGCAAGTCTGTTTTGGTGTCAAGACTGTCAAAATCAGCCTTGAAATCTATTATGTCTCCGGATGAAAATGGCAGTTCCAGAGATTTTATGTATAGCACAGACTGTATGGTATTAATTTTGTTGCCATCTTGGGCATAAATATCAGCAAAAATGCGGTATCCGTAGTCTGTTTCCGTTGCGGACTTCACCTCAGCAGTATATATAGAACGGTTATCAAGCAATTTCACCACACCCAAATCAGGACGAGCCATTACAGTCACTACCCAGCCTAAAAGCACAGCACCCAACACCGGCAAGAATGGGCGTAAACGTTTAGTAAAGAAAATGCCTACAAGTGCAAGAAGCACAAAGCCGAACCATGTATCAGACGTAACGTAATCACACAGCAATACCCCTGCCACAACAGCCAAAAGCGGCGGTAACAGGGGTATGTATGAGAATGGCGGCTTCAAAATAGGATTAATTTCTATTTAATGGTATTCACTACCACAAAGAAGCTGGATACGCCGATGATTATCCACAAAAGAACGGCGAGAATAAGCGGTTTCACGCCTACAGACTTTATCATCTTCACGGAAAGGCTTGCACCGATAAAGAACAGCGTGATGACCAGGGCACGCTTAGCGATATATACAACTGTAGCGCTAACAGCCTCCGGCAAACCGCAATAAGTATTAATCACCATTGCGATGATAAAGAGGAATATAAACCATGGAATGGATATCTTATTGCCTTTTTCACGGAAAATCATCATTGTCACAAGTGCGAGAGGAATAATCCACAGCGCACGAGTGCACTTGATTAGTGTGGCAATTTCGCACGCCTCTTCACCGTATGCAGAGCCAGCGCCCACAACAGAAGAAGTATCATGGATAGCAATAGCAGCCCAAGTGCCAAACTGAGTCTGTGACATTTCAAAATAGTGTCCTATTGGCGGGAAAATGAAGAGTGCGATAGCGTTGAGAATGAAAATGACGCCGAGAGATACAGCCATCTCGTTTTCATTCGCTTTCAGCACGGGTCCAACAGCCGCAATGGCACTACCGCCACAAATTGCAGTACCGGAAGCAATCAAATAAGATGTCTTGCGCTCAAGGTGCAGCCAATATCCTATCAAAACACCAAATATCATCACGCCAATTACTGAGACGATGGTAAACATCATGCCCTCGCTGCCGGACTGAAGAGATTTCTCAATACTCATACCGAAACCAAGTCCAACAACCGAAGCCTGGAGCAGATATTTTGACGCTTTTTTATTGAATTTCGCATAAGGCATTGTGCAGAATATTGCGAAAACAAGACCTAAAAACAATGCGATTGCAGGGCTAACAGCAAGATAGCCAAGACCAACCTTATCCCATGGAAATGCCATATAGATTATGGCAAGAATGTATATCACACGGCTTGTGCCAAGTGATATGAAATTTTCTTTTTCGTTAGACATTTTTTTTTACTTTCTTATATCAATTATCATATTACCTGAGTGTTAATTGCTCAGGTATTAGCATGTAAGTTGCTATTTTAGCTATTCCAAATCTGCCATGAAGCAAAAGCCTGAAGCAGAAGCATTTCAAGTCCGTTTTTCACCTCAGCACCGGCTTCCTGAGACTTTCGCATAAATGCAGTAACGTCTGGGTTATAAATCAGGTCGTAGCACAAGTGTCGGTCGCTAAGCAAGTCATATGGGATGTCAGGACAGTCATCTACATTCGGATACATTCCCACCGGAGTAGTGTTCACAATTACGGTATGTGTATCCATTACGGCCTTATCAAGGTCAGCGTAAGTCAAGACACCCTCTCGAGCGGTGCGAGACACAAGGACAGGCTCTAAGCCCAGGTTCTTAAGACCGAGCATAATAGCCTTTGAAGCGCCACCGGTACCCAATACCAGTGCTTTCTTGTGATGAGGCTTGAGTAAAGGCGCAATAGAGTCTGAAAAGCCAATGATGTCTGAATTATATCCTTTAAGCTTAAAGTCTCCGTCTTTCTTTCGAATGATTTTAATCACATTTACAGCACCAATTTTGGCAGCAGTCTCGTCCATCTCGTTCATGTATGGGATTACTTGCTGCTTGTATGGAATAGTGACATTAAGACCGCATAATTCAGGAAATTCAGCAAAAATTTCCATAAGTTCTCCAATGTCTTCAATCTCAAAATTTTCGTATGAGGCATCAATGCCCTCGCTCTCAAACTTTTGGTTAAAATAAGTCTGGGAAAAAGAATGTCCGAGAGGAAATCCTATTAGTCCGTATATTTCTTTTTTTCGTTGCATAACGAATATTTTTTTTATAATTATCGAAATAGTGTGCAAATTTAATAATAATTGCCGAATATTTTAATAATTTTCAAAGAAATATTCTGACTAAAATTGGAAATAGATAAACGGTGGCACATCCTCACCGGCAAAAGACACCACAGTCTGCACTACTGCAATGAAAATCACTAATTTAAGCAACCATGGCGAAGCGATAAACTTATCTGCAAGGCGGTCGTAGAATGAGCGCGGAAGGGAATGCGTCACAATGATTATTATCATCATTATCACCCACATATAGCGGACTTTAACGAATGGTACAAGATAATCAATAGAGAAATTCGTGAGAATATTCCCTACCACAGCCCACGAAGCATCCCAGCTATCTGCCCGGAAAAAAATCCACAAAAATGCGACGGTAAGCATGGTGAGCGACCATGAAAGAGCGGTAAACCACTTTTTTCCGTCGAAGCGAGACGTAAATGGTCTAAAAGCCTTGTTTACAGCCAATCCTGCACCATGCATAGCACCCCAGAATACAAATTTCCAAGCTGCGCCATGCCAAAGTCCGCCAAGCAACATGGTCAAGAAATTGTTGAGATATGTACGGAAAGTGCCTTTACGGTTGCCACCAAGTGGGATGTAAAGATAGTCACGCAGCCATGTGGAGAGCGAGATATGCCAACGACGCCAAAATTCTGTCAGCGAAGTAGACCTGTAAGGGAAATCAAAGTTAGGCAAAAGCTTAAAGCCCATAATCAGTGCGAGACCTATTGCCATATCAGAATAGCCTGAAAAATCGCAATAAATCTGAGCAGTATAACCGAAGACACCCATCAGCGTCTCAAATCCATTGTAGCCGGTTGGTGTGTCAAAAACAAGGTTGTTGTATTGGCAAATATAGTCGGCAATAATCGCCTTTTTTATCACGCCAATGATAATGAGCCACAATCCGCCATATACCTCATTAGCCGATATTTTCGGCTCTTTGCGTAACTGCGGCATAAGGTCACCGGCACGCACAATCGGACCTGCCACAAGCGCGGGGAAAAAAGACAGGAAAAAGAGATATTCAAGCCAATATTTTACAGGGGCTGTTTTCCCACGGTAAACATCTATCACATAGCTAATTGAGCGGAAAGTATAGTATGAAATTCCAATGGGCAAAATAATGTCTAAAGGCTGGAAATTAGCACCAATTATGGCATCCCAATTCATCAGGAAAAAGTTTGCATACTTAAAATATGCGAGCACAGAAAGCGACAACGTCACGGATAGTGCTACAAGCCATTTTTTTACTGTCTGAGACTCGCTTTTTGCAATCTTTAATGCTATCAACCAATCAATAAACGACGTGGCAACGAGAAGAAACAAGTAGAAGCCACTGCTCTTATAGTAGAAATACAGGCTGAAAAAAATCATAAACAGCACCATCTTAGGGCGGCTGCCCTTTAGCGATGCATAAATAGGCATGAAAACGAGGAATATAGCCCAAAATAGTCCTGATGAAAACAGCATTGGGCTTTTAGGGTCGTAAGCCAACAGGCTAAGCGCATTATTGAGAGTTTCGCTCCAGTCTATCATCGTTGAGGTTAAAAAAAAGGGGTTATTCTTCACCGGGCTGATGAACAAAGACTCGCTTAGCGCGCGCCTTATCCGCCTCCGGCTTATTTAACACTATGGGATGAATACAATGTTCCGGCATCCAGCGCACTACACTGTCCATCCACTTAGCTGCACTTTCTCTCGTAGGATGCGCTCCATCCTTTTTACGGTCGAATTTCATACCGTTGCTTACAAAGAATGTACCTTCCGGCAGATTTTCCGCCAGCATGTCGTTTATGCCTGTATCTTCCTTCCAGTTAGGAGGCCCAATCCACACAAATGGGATTGTATCTATCTCTGCGAGTATAGATTTGACGTATTTAGTGCGTTTCTCTTTTATATCTTTGACAATCAATTCATTAGAGCCAAGGCAAACAAAAATGTAATTTGGGTTTAATGAGTTGATGTATTCAGTCAATCTGCGTTTCTTTCCCCAGCGTTCTGTAGAGCTGCTATACCAGATAACGGCATACATCTCGTGTCCGCTCTCCTTTGCATAAGCAGCAAGACGCGGATATAGCCCGTCAAGCATAGAGTCACCCACAAAAAGGATTGTCTTTTTCGCTGTGTCAACAGGCATGGGGAACTTTGGCACTACTTTTTCAGGCATGCTGTCCCCTACTTCTATCATAGTAGTATCAATCTGTGCTATAATGCTTTGCGACAGTTTATTAGTCCTGATTTCATAGCCACATACAGAAATCGGTCCGCACATGGAATATACGAAAAACAGGATAAACGAAATAGCAAGAAGAAGCCAAAGCCTGCTGTAACTCTTCATATCTTAGGGTGAATAATCAAAATGAGAAGCCTAAAAATAACAAAATATTAGTGCTTGTCCTCATAATCTATAAACAAGCTATTACTTTAAAGACTCAAAAAAGTCGTTTCGCAGTGAGGCGTCAGTGGAGAAAACACCGGCATCGTGAATGGTGGTAGTGGCAGAATCTTGTTTTTCCACACCTCTCATCTTCATACAAAGATGCTGGGCAGTACACTTTACAATAACGCCTTTTGCGCCAAGTGTTTCGTAAACAGTGCGGCACACCTCCGCTGTAAGCCTTTCTTGCACCTGGAGTCTGCGAGCGAGAGAATCAACAAGGCGTGCAAGTTTGCTTAATCCAACCATTTTCCCATTTGGTATATAGCCGATGGATATAGTACCGAAAAACGGCAAAATATGATGTTCGCAAAACGAATAAAACTCAATATCCTTCACCACAACTAACCTTGAGCCACCGTCCTCAAAAATAGCCTGCTCAAGCAACTCCGGTGGGTTCTGCCTATATCCCTGTGTTGCGTAATAAAACGCTTTGGCAGCTCGCATAGGAGTCTTAATAAGCCCCTCACGCTCAGGATTCTCACCTATCAGACGGATGATTGCGTCAAAGTGTGATGCAAGTTCTTCGATTACTTTTTGCTCATCCATAGTATTGCACTACCTTGGGTTAATACGGTCTTTTATCACACGGATTTCACGACTATACTGAGGAAAAAGGTGCTTTATTTCCGTTGCAGCCTGCTCAGCAGCATCATGAGTCTTAAAATCCCCTACTTTTAGCCTCCAATACGGAGAATCGTAAACGACATAAGTACGATATTGCGGTATCTGCTCCGCAATGAGTAGCTCACGCTTTTTTGCTTCAGTCCTGGCAGTTCTCGGATTATTGTCAGAAAAGGCAAGAATGCGGTATCCGCCCGTTGGCTGAGGAGTAGCGACATCATCTTCATTTTTTTCTTCTATTACCGTAGTAGTTTCTGCACGCGCGATGCGTGAGGCGAGTTTTTGTGGTTGCACAACTGTAATGATGCTGTCGCGCTCTATTGAAGTGACAATATCTTCCGCTTTGGTATAGAAAAATGCTGAAATCAGTATCAGAGATAGAATTATGTGTCGCATGATAATTGATTTTAAAGCCTATCTGTTAATAAAAAAAATTGCAACTATGGTGCGACGTATCACGCCACAGTTGCAATTATCCTTACAAATTATGAATACAAACTTCCATTAGAAAGCATTGACGATGCCCATGAATGACTCAGCATCAAGAGAAGCACCACCAATAAGACCACCGTCAACGTCAGGCTTAGCGAAGAGAGCGGCAGCGTTTGTAGGCTTGCAACTGCCACCATAAAGGATAGAGCAGTCTTCAGCAACCTGGTTTCCATATTTTTCAGCAATTACGTTGCGGATAAACGCGTGCATTTCCTGCGCCTGGTCGTCAGTAGCGGTTTTGCCGGTACCGATAGCCCAAACTGGCTCGTAAGCGAGAATGATTTTGCCAAATTCTTCAGCAGAGAGGTGGAAGAGAGCGCTTTCAATCTGAGCCTTAACAACTTCGAGATAGGAGCCGTTCTCACGTTCCTCAAGGACTTCACCAATACAGAAGATAGGAGTAAGACCATTTGCAAATGCAAGTGCAACTTTTTCTTTCAGAGTCTCTGAAGTTTCACCATAATACTGACGACGCTCAGAGTGACCGAGAATAACGTATTTAGCGCCAGTAGAAGCGACCATAGCTGCAGACACCTCACCAGTGTATGCGCCAGACTTGTGGTCTGCACAGTTTTCTGCGCCAAGCCCGAGCTTGTTCTGGTCAATTACAGCTGCGATAGAAGCAAGGTGGGTAAAAGGAACAGCGATGATAACGTCACATTTTGGACTTGCACCTTTAAGTGCATTGTTAACGCCTTCTGCGAGTGCTACGCCTTCCTGCAGGGTAGTGTTCATTTTCCAGTTACCTGCTACAATATTTTTTCTCATATTACGAATAATATATGTGTTATGTGATTAATTTTTTTTCGGTCTAACAACCAGCCATATTCACGGCCGGCTCTCTACAAAATTTTCAATACTTGGAGCCGCGAGTGGGACTCGAACCCACGACCTTTTCGTTACGAATGAAATGCTCTACCGACTGAGCTATTGCGGCTAATAAAAGCACTATGACTTTTCAGAGTGCAAAGTTATTAATTTTTTGTGATTTGACGACTAAAAGTGAGCGTAATTTTTGCATTTTTTAGGTCAAATTCTGCCATTGCGGGTACAGAAGTGTATGGAACGACCGCATTTATGGTCTCCGTAGTGGTATAATAGTAGTAATAAGACGTTGAAGCCTCCTGTGTGGTAACGAGAGAAACAGGAGTCAAAACGAACGTATAGTCCTCCGGTTTAATCTCATCTTTTTCCAAAAGAGATAGCATATAGTCACGCAACCCGGTGAATGAATACGTCTTGTTTACCTTGTCGTATTCAGCCACGAAGGAAGTCACGCCATCAGCAAGTTTGTTTTCAACAAAGAAATTATCTTTATCTTTCGACAAAATCATCATTATATGAGATGGTGGTGCGAGCTCGTAGTCATTTTCAATCTCATTAACGGGCAACTTAAATGTCAGGGCGTTTAGCACAGCAAGTTTGCCTGCGCGCTCACGATAAGCCTTTATCACGTCAAGTGCGGGGAATGTGATTTCAATGTCACGTCCTGCGGGAGCTACGATGATGTTGTCACCACTATCAATTCTCTTCTTGAGGTCGTCGCTCATCTGATATTTGATGATATTATTTGTCACAACTTCAGGCTTTGTGGCAAAATAATAGCCTACGTAGTTTAATGCAGTGTCAACGTTTTCAGATGTAGTGACGTGTTTGGTATAATGTATTCGCATAGACGTCTGCTGAATACGCATCACACGTCCTGAGCCGTAGCTGTTGCGAACAAATATACCGGGGAAAAATTCAGTAAATGCCTCAGGGTCTGAAAACATTTCCGGAGTTTCCTTATATTTTGTAAAAATGTTTTTGGCGATTTCCAATGGCATCTTTACATACACATATCTGCAATCGTAACCCTGCACGGTGTCATTTTCTCCGGCGGCGTTACATTTATATATTTTGGATGAAAGCTTTACATTCGGGTCGTAATATCCTTCAGGGTCAAAATCGCTGTAAATGGGAGATGGTAATTGCTTCACCAGCGGATACACCTCCAATCCCATTGGAATAAGAGAGTCTCCCACAATGTCGCCGTTAGGAATATTGAGCACTACAATCAGCGAATCTATGTCGTCAACAGAAACGCCAGTGGTGTCAATCTTGTTTGCACACATAAACTGGGTGACGTATTCAGATGAGAATGTACCGTAGCCTTTTGCCACAATCGAACCCAAAAGCTGCGTCACAGTTCGCGACTGAATACGCTTATTTTCAATAGAGCGTCCCTCCACCACAAAAGTAGAGTCTATATCTATTTCCAATTCATCATTAACGAGTGAGCCTCCAATGCCGTTTGTGTCGTTTTCACATGCCGTGAAAAGCGCGAATATTGTAGCTAAAAGGCTGATAAACAAATATTTTGTTTTCATCGTTTTGTATTAATAAATACTGAATTATTGCTGCAGAGAAGCGTAAAACTCGGCATAAGCGTCGGTATAGTTCTCGCTTCCCGGATATCTGAGGAACGGCTTTCCGGATGCTGCAGCATAGTCAATAAGTTCCTGTTCGATACCTTCAGATGCTTCTACAATTCCGTCGGCATAGTCAATAGCGAGCTTATTAAGTGCAATGCAGTCAACAGGGTTTGCCTTAATGTCTGCGATTATCTCGTCAGAAAATCCTTCTGATTTCAGTTTGTCGAAAAATCTATCATCGAGCACGCCATCAAATCTGTCATTAAAGAGTGAATAAACAATTTTTGAAGAGCGGAATGATGGGTCTTCGTGATAGCGATGCTTGATATAAAGTGGAGAAAGAGCCGTAGCCCAGCCAATGCAGTGTATCACAGCAGGGTCCCAGCGAAGTTTTTTCACAGTTTCAGCCACTCCACGCACAAAAAACATCATACGCTCGTCGTTATCGTCAGGGCTAATGCGTATTTCAAGTGCACTTTCTTCGTTGTGGTAAAAATAATCGTCGTTATCTATAAAATATACCTGCATGCGCGACGGAAGAAGCGTAGCCACCTTTATGATGAGTGGATGGTCGGTATCATCAATTATGATATTCATGCCTGAAAGCCGGATAACCTCGTGCAACTGGTTACGGCGCTCGTTTATGATGCCGTATTTAGGCATAAATGTCCTCACTTCATAGCCATGACCGATGACAGACTGTGAGAGGTCTTTGCTCAAGACAGACATTTCTGTCTTTGGCAGATATGGATGTACTTCCTGTGCGATGTACAGTATTTTTGGCTTGCTCATTAAAGAAAATAAAATATAGTGTCAATTATTTTGCAAAGTTACGAATTTTTTTTGATAAAATTCGCATTTTCGCTTATTATCAATGTTATAATTGCCTAAATTTCTTTAATTTTGCAAATATCATGGGGTATATCCTTTACAGAAATGGCTTAAGCATACGATATTCCTCGTAATTTGAGGACAGCAGTTGTATTACCTCCTCCAGACGGTCTGCCGTAAATAATTCATCAGGCAGTGTGTAGCGTTCATCACCAATGTAAGCATACGCCTGCACTTGTAGGTCACCGGGCAACTGACTTGCATTTTCACGCTCGGAATAAAAAATTTCACATACCCGGCGAAAAATTTCCTCCGTGCATGCAGTACGCCCCTCTTCATATGTAGGCACTGCGAAGAAGCGGTAAAAAGTGCGTTCACTGCACATCATCACTATCATCTGCGCCGTCTCCGGTATGCGGAGCGAGAATGTAAATTCGGTGATTTTTGATACGTCCATATACTCTAAATGAATGTAAAACTATCAGCATCGTTTATCACCGGCAGACGTCGGCGAATATCTTCCACAGCCTTAGGTGTTGCCGTAGCATATGTAATATTGCCAATATTTTCTCCCGCATCCTCACCTGTAGGTCCAAAAATGAAAGAAAGTCCGTCGTAACAGCCATAATTATCATTTCCCGAACGATTTGCACCTACAACGTATGCCTGATTTTCTATAGCACGCGCTATGAGCAAATGTTTCCACGCATAGCTACGCACCTGCGGCCAGTTTGCAGGAACGAGGAGAACATCGTAAGCATTGCCCACGTTTCTGCACCATGCAGGAAATCTAAGGTCATAACACACTATCATAGATAAATTCCAGCCTCGGAAACGGATTATTGGACAAGCATTTACGCCTCTGTTTAACAGATTTTTCTCGGGGCTAAGCGAAAAGAGATGGTGCTTGTCGTAAAATGTTTCATCACCGCCCGGCTCCACAAAGAAAGCTCTGTTTACCACCATGTTTGCAATTTTGCAAAGGAAGCTGCCCGAAATGGCACAGCTATATTTGCTCGCAAGACCATGCAGGCGTTTCAGAGTATTTCCACTCAGTGGCTCTGCAAGTGCCTCTATTCGCTGAGGGTCTGATACAAAGCCTGTGGAAAAAAGCTCCGGCAGCACCACCACATCAACTTGCCTGTCCATCCCGGCAAGCGCAGACTCAAGCGCAGACAAATTTGCTTCTGGATTTTCAGGCACAATGTCTGTAGATATTATTGCTATTTTAAGTTCCTGTCTCATACACAATTAATTATCCTCTGTAGAAAATTTTTCAGGATATTTGGCAGTGAATTGGCTGTAATAGTCTTTTATGGCGCGCATATCAGCCTCATTGTCTCCGGTGGGGATAAACGTTTTCTCAAGGTGGATATGCTTTTCCTTAAAGTCAAACGCACCAAGGGTAATGGGCACCCTCGCCTGACGTGCTATTTCTAAAAAGCCGGTATGCCACTTTGCAGTGCGGCTACGGGTTCCCTCCGGAGTAATAGCTATAGCAAGTTCATCGCTTTCCTTAAATCGTTCTACAAGTACGTCAACCAGTGAGAATTTTTTATTTTTTCTCGCCACCGGCACTCCACCTATCGCACGGAAAAAGCATCCCAACGGCCAGCGAAACCAAGATTCCTTCATCAGAAAACCGGCTTTTCGACCTATTGACATATACGCCAACTTGCCCAATACGAAATCCATATTGCTCGTATGTGGGGCGACACAAATTATGCACTTCGGATAGTCAGGAACAGTGCAAGTCACCTTCCATCCAAAGATGCGCAGTAAAAGTTTAGAAAAACCCATTATGCCTCTTTCTTATGCGGCATAGCGGCATTCATCGCATTCACGATAGACTGTAGCTTTTCAGCAAACTCGGCATGGAAAGCAGCGAAAGCCTTTTGAAAATACTGTCTACGTGCCTTACGATATTCATGGGTATTATCGAAATCTGACGGCACCTTGTCAAATGCTATAGACACTTTGCTAAGCGAAGTAGTCTGCAATGCCGCAATATTTCTCACAACATTACGCATTTCTTCAGTGCTTACGCCATCTATGAAATGCGCTGCAATAATACATTCACCGGCACATTCGCCACAAATTCTGCGAATTTCTTTTTTCAAAATTCTCTTATTCATAATTCTATGATTTTAAAATTACACGTTTCAATTGTTTATATGTTGCTGAAATATGCGTTATGGGCTGTCGAGAAACAGCATATCCATCCATTATGCAGTTATTTTCATTGTCTGTGATGAGCCGGATTTCCGTCTCATCGTCGCGCAGAGAATTTGTCTTAGGCGAGAAAATCTCGTGTTTTGCGACGTTCTCTCCAAGCAACACCGCAATTCTGCTGTCGTTTACCGCATATCTATCGTCATCTCGCAAGGCAACATACCTGCAGACAGGGAGTCCCATCTTGCTTGCAATGATTGCAGCAGTCACGTTTCCGAGGTTGCGTGTAGGAATTGAAATAACAATATTCTTGCATCTTTTATTTTCTCTAATCAACCGAGAGTATGCATAGAGAAAAACGATAGTCCTCGGAAGTAGAGCAGCCACATTTACAGAGTTAGCGGTGATAATTGGCACATATGCCTGCATTTCCGGGTCAGTGACAGCCTCTCGAGTGATGTCAAGCACCTTCATAAGGCTACCTGACACCTCCACGGGCACAACGTTTTCGCCATAGTTTGTAATGGCGTTTCTGCGTCGTTCAGACAGGGAGCCTGCAGGGAAAAGAATATACGATTTCACGCCAGGCATATCATGGAATGCGTCTGCCACTGCATGCCCAGCACCGGTAGAAGATGAAATGATAACATTAAATCGCGCATACTTGCGATAGCGCTTCAGCAGATTTGCCATGAAACGAGCTGAGACATCATTGTAATTGCCCGTAGGACCATGTGTCAAGTCAAGTTCATAGCGATTCTCAGCGGTGCGACGGAACGGGATATCAAAAGTAAGTGTCTCATAGATAATATCCTTGATAGTAGCCGAGGGAATGTCTGAGCCGAAAAGCATATTAGCCACTACGTAGCCAATCTCGGGGAGCGACATATCTCCAATATTATTATAATAAGCCTTAGGTATCAGCGGGTAAGACTGTGGCAAATATAGGGTTCCGTCGCTTGATACCCCCCTGTGTATTGCCTCTATCAGGCTTACTGCCTCCTGATTTCCTGTGACCGGATTATATAGCATATCTTTATCTCGATGTGTTTAGTAGATTTAAGAATAACCTTACACTGTTATAACGTATTTTCAACTCTTTTATTATAATCAAATCAGCCAAATATGCCACAGTACGCAGGTATGCAAACTTTTGGCATTAAAACAGAATATTATCATAAAGATAAAAAAACTGTCACTTTCCGAAAAAGTGGTAATTATTCCCCAAAAATATATACTACTGAAAAGAAAAAACAATACTAATTTTGCAACAATAAAAAAAAGCATTAAATTTGTAAAAATTAAAGCCCATAATCATGTATTTAGAAAACATCACGTCTCCAGCAGACGTAAAACGCCTGGATATTGAACAGTTAAAGACACTCAGCAGTGAAATACGCACTGCATTGCTGGGCAAACTCAGCGAGTGCGGCGGTCACTGCGGACCAAACCTCGGCATGGTAGAGGCTACTATCGCCATGCACTACGTTTTTGACTCGCCTAACGACAAAATAGTATTCGATGTATCTCACCAATGCTACACACATAAGATGCTCACCGGGCGCGCCTCCGCATTCCTGGACAGTAGCCGATACCACGACGTTTCGGGCTACACAGAGCCGAGCGAAAGCCCTCACGATAACTTTATTATCGGACATACATCAACATCTGTGAGCCTTGCGGGCGGACTTGCTAAAGGTCGCGACCTAAATGGAGAGCACTACAATGTAATTGCCGTGATTGGCGACGGCTCTTTAAGTGGCGGAGAGGCGCTTGAGGGACTTGACTGGGCGGCTGAACTGGATTCAAATTTCATCATTGTGGTAAACGACAACCAAATGTCTATTGCCGAAAATCATGGCGGACTATATAAAAACCTCGAAGAACTGCGGCTCTCTGGCGGGACTTGCGGCAATAATTTATTCCGCGCCATGGGACTGGATTATGTGTACGTCAATGACGGGAACGACATAGAATCACTCATATCCGCTTTCAGCAAAGTAAAAGACATCAATCATCCTATTGTGGTGCATATAAACACCCTGAAGGGAAAAGGATACCTCCCCGCTGAACAAGACAAGGAGACATGGCACTGGAGTATGCCTTTCGACATTGCTACCGGCAAACTAAAAAATGAGTTTATAAGCGAAAACTACAATGACCTTACGGCACTCCACCTAATGGAACTGATGAAACGCGACCCCAAAGTATGCGCAATCACAGCAGGAACACCCGGTATATGGGGATGGACTCCACAAAGGCGTGAGGAAGCGGGAAAACAGTTTATAGACGTGGGCATCGCTGAAGAACATGCCGTAGCTCTTGCCTCCGGTATTGCTAAAGCCGGAGGGAAACCAGTTGCGGGAATTTGCAGCTCTTTCATTCAGCGGACTTACGACCAAATGTCGCAAGACCTCTGCATTAACGACAGCCCGGCTACAATCCTCGTACTTTGGGCATCACTTGCATCAATGACAGACGTAACTCATCTCTGCCACTTCGACATCCCACTGCTCTCCGGAATCCCAAACCTCGTATTCCTCGCTCCTACAAACCGCGACGAGTACCTTGCAATGCTTGACTGGAGCGTGAGCTATACGTCTCACCCTGTGGCAATACGCGTGCCCGTAGGCGCTGTAAAATCTGCTGACAGACCTGTAGCCACAGACTATTCAGACCTCAACAAATATGAAATGGTACATCGAGGAAAAGACGTAGCAATTCTCGCTCTTGGCAATTTCTTCTCGCTGGGAGAGAATGTATGCAGACTGCTTAAAGAAAAAGGGATTGACGCAACACTCATAAATCCTCGTTTTATCTCAGGCATTGATGGCGAGATGTTAGACAGTCTCACAAAAGACCACAAAGTGGTGGTGACCCTGGAAGACGGTGCTCTTGAGGGTGGATTTGGAGAGAAAATTGCTCGCTATCTTGGCAATACAGACCTCAAAACGCTATGTTACGGTGCCAAGAAACAGTTTGCAGACCGCTATTCTGTGGCTGAGTTCTTTGCGGAAAACAGGCTTGTGGATTCTATGATTACAGAAGATGTGTTAGAAATAATCCGATAATTATGGCTATCAAAGAATTAACATTCGACTCAGTGCAGAAAGTCAACGACTTTTATGGCATAGAGACACTTCACCCACTCGTTTCCGTCTTTCGCCTTGACGGGGGAAGACCTGTTGAGGAATGCGTCATTCATTACGGACTATATGCGCTGTTTCTAAAGGAGACAAAGGGTTGTATATTATCGTATGGTCGCACAAAGTATGACTATGATGAGATGACGGTAACCAGCTTTGCTCCCGGTCAAACTATTCACGTGCAGCCCGCGCCGGGAGTCACTGCGCCTAAGTGTACTGCAATAATTTTTCACCCGGACTTGCTTGCGCGCACCTCTCTCGGCAAAAACATGTCTCGCTATGAGTTTTTCTCATATACAAGCAACGAGGCACTCCACCCATCCTCCTCTGAAATAGAAATTTTCCGCGGAGTGCTGGATATGATACAGCAAGAATTGCAGCACGCAATAGACGTTCACACCAAAGAGCTGATTGTGAGCAACATAGAGCTTCTTTTAAACTACTGCCTCAGATTTTACGACCGCCAGTTTATCACACGAGAAGAGATAAACCACTCCGTAGTAAAAAAGTTCAAAACATTGCTCAATGAATACATAGAAAAAGACGCACTCACCAGCGGACTGCCCACAGTAGCATATTTTGCAGACAAATGCTGCCTATCAACAGGCTATTTTGGTGAGTTAGTAAGAGTTGAGACCGGGCGTACTGCAAAGGATTTCATTTCAGACCATCTTATAGCAGCTGCAAAGCAGCTCCTAAATGACGTAACACTCAGTATCACTGAAGTGAGCGAGCGTCTTGGCTTTGAATACCCTCAGCATTTTGTACGTTTTTTCAAGGCTAAAACAGGGAAGACGCCAACACAGTACCGTGCAGCCTAATTACGTTCACGACATAACAATAAGAGCCTGTTTTATAAACTAATTATAGAACAGGCTCTAAGTATAACAATACCCGTAATATCGTTGCAAATGCAAGTTTCACAGAAAAATCATATGTTGAGAGTGTATATTACGGATTTTGAATTACGCAGTGAGAATTGCACAAAACCGCTTTTCAAGTCTGTCACATCAGGCGATTTGATGCCATCAGGACAGAATATTGCATTATTTCTTTCGATTTGAATTCTGTCGTAAAGACCGGCGGAAAGCATGGACTGCAAGAAAGTAGGACCAGCCTCAACAAGGATGGAATTTGAGCCACGGGATGCAATCCCGTCTATTACAGTGCGTAATTGCGACTCAGAAAGCGTATCTTCACATTCAGGCAGAATTATCTGCTCGGCATTTGGCAAGTCATCGCGATGGTTAAGTGTGAAATAAAGAGTCTTGCGGAAGTCATTCTTGAAGATATTTGCATCAGCGGAAATTTTTCCATATCGGTCAATCACGGCACGCAATGGTGCATTGCCTGTATTCCAGAAGCGAGTGTCAAGGCGAGGATTATCTGCAATGACAGTGGCGGAAGTGGTTAAAATCACGTCGTGTCGCGCACGAAGCCGATGAACAAACGTTGATGTAACCGGTGTGGATATCGATATTGGAGTGCCGTCGGCATTAGCCATCGCTCCATCAGCTGTTTCAGCCCACTTCAGTGTAATCAACGGACGAGAATTGACGTATCTGCTATTAAATTCAGGATTCAGGGCTCTGCACTGCTCAGAAATCTCGCCGCCGAGCACTGTCACTTCGATGCCTGCATCACGCAACATCGCAATTCCCCTACCATTAACTTTTGGAGACGGGTCACCGCAACCAACAACAACACGTCGCAATCCCTTGTCAATAATAAGTTTTGCACACGGTGGAGTCTTACCATAGTGGCTACAAGGCTCTAAAGTGACGTAAATAGTAGATTCACGCAGCAATGCCACATCAACGGGCTTTACCGATGATATGGCATTCACTTCGGCATGTCCCTCACCTACCCTTCGGTGGAAACCTTCGCCGATAATTCTTCCGTCATGTACAACCACTGCTCCAACTCTCGGGTTTGGTGCAGTGTTTGCCAACCCGAGGCGCGCCAGTGATATGGCACGCCTCATAAAGGCTATATCTTGAGCTAAATCAATCATTTAAAA
Organism: Muribaculaceae bacterium; assembly: GCA_051871335.1. GTDB lineage: Bacteria > Bacteroidota > Bacteroidia > Bacteroidales > Muribaculaceae > CAJUPY01. The sequence goes on from JBJECS010000079.1 coordinate 18,965, forward strand.
ATTTTATACGTCTTCACAAATCCGTGCTGTCGTAATACTACGATGTAAATACCCGCGGCATCCGGCATTCTGCATACAGAGACATCGCTGTCTTGTGCCACAAGCATGCCTGCGGAATTATACACAGCTACATTATCAACGTTGAAGCCGAAAGAAAGTTCGTTTCCGGTCGCACTTGGACGGTATTCGTCGTTAAACACGTCTTCTACGCCAGTAACGTTGATGTATTCAAGTTTATATGCAGCAAGACCGTTATTCGGTGCGAAAACGTAGATATAAACTACATTTGCAAGAGGCTGTGCAATGCGTATCAAGCCACACTTGTCACCGCCAGATGGAGTAGTCTTTCCCAAGTATCCTTCAGGAAAATCCCACATAGTCTTGAGTCCGGAGAACGAAGATGGAAGATTATCAGCGGAAGCAAGACGGAATTTCACGCCACTGTCGTAGTTACCGCAAGAGTAAGCCAAGAATTTGCTGCCTCCAAGTGTGAAATACGCTACGCCATTCATAACATCATCAACGGGCTTCACATCAGAAGCTTGGTCAAACGAACCGCTTGGAGTGGAATTTCCCCATGTGTAATATTCAGGTGTTGTGCCACTGCCGTCAATGAAGAAATGGTCTTTATCAATGATAAAGATTCGCGGTGCAGCTCCAAGAGTGCTGTTCGTGGTCATTTGCGCGTAATCTTTATACACACCGTCTTGGAACCTGTACCGGTACAGCACATTTGTATTTGAGGCTCCGAAAAGATAACTTGTGCCAGAAGATATACTTCCCAAAAATGAAGTATGGTCAATACGGTCTGAGCCTCTTGTTAAGTTTTCTATTATGCTGGAAACAACGCCAGTTGAAGTATTATACTTACCTAATACCAAATATTTACCAGATGTCAATGCGAGGTTTGAAACAAGGACCTCCTGATTGTCGTCCACCATTACACTGTTCAGCTGTGTATAGCCGCCTGCGTTTGTAGTGTATGATGACGGGAATGAGATAGCCATATCTGAATATTGCTCACCAGTTGCGGCATTAAACTTAAGAAAATTTTTTGTTGCGGAG
>JBJECS010000080.1:0-3820 GCA_051871335.1 Muribaculaceae bacterium
AGAATTTTCGAGTGCAGACAGTATACATTTTGATGAATCACTAAAGACATCAACGCTGAATAAAAGACGCACAGTGTATGGCGGCGGCGGAATTATGCCGGATTGTTTTGTGCCAGTAGATACCACAAGTTATAGCACTTATTATCGCAACCTTGTAGCAAAAGGCGTGCTGAATAAGTTTGCGGTGACTTATGTAGATGAAAACAGGGAAGCACTGAAGAAGCGTTATAAAGACGTAGACGGGTTTGTGTCAGGCTTTGTAGTTGACGACGAATTCCTTCGCAGAGTGGTAGAGCTTGGACAGCAGGAAGGCGTGGAATATGTAGATGAAGATTATGTGAAAAGTCGCGACGTCATATCAACGATTGTAAAGGGTCTCATAGCACGAGATGTATATGACACATCGGCATATTTCCGGATAGCAAATCCTCTTGACCCAATATTCCAGAAGGCATTAGAAATAATCTCGGATGGTGCGTCGTATGATGCAATTCTCCAGTAATTACAGCAGATATTGCAAATTAGTGACTAAAAAAGCATAAAAAACCGCTTAAAATCAAAAAAAATGCTGATATATAGCGCAAAATTGAAAAAAAATTGCGATATTTGCACTTGCAAAACTGAAGGGCTTGAAAAAGTCCCTGCATTTTTGTGTTAATGAAAGAAATTATTACTAACTTCTATAAAGGTTTTATAAAATGACAAAAGCTGATATTGTTAACGAAATCGCAAAATCAAAAGGTCTTCCAAGAGAAATGGTCCTCCAATCAGTAGAGGCTTTCATGGAAGTAGTTAAGGACTCTCTGTCAAAGGGTGAAAACGTATATCTCCGAGGGTTCGGCAGCTTCATCCTGAAAAAACGCTCAGAGAAAACTGCACGCAACATTTCAAAGAAGACAAGTATTATCATCCCCGCTCACAACATTCCAGCGTTTAAACCATCAGACGCATTCAAGAGCGAGGTGAAGTAATATAAGTCTACAAAATAGCGCCCAATTGCAAGAGCCGAGCTCGGCTAACCGCGCCGAGCCGGAGAAAGTAAGAAGGCAAATAAAAAGAACTATATTATTAATCCTTTAATTTTTGCAAAAATGCCAAGCGGAAAGAAAAGAAAAGGTCACAAGATGGCTACTCACAAACGTAAAAAACGTTTAAGAAAAAATCGTCATAAGAAGAAGTAAAATGTTATTTCTTTAAAGCTACTGACGTATGCTATACAAGAACAAACTTTTTTGCGGGGAGTTGCTAAAGTGTTACTGCTATCGCATTAAGTTTGTTCTTTGCATTTTATCAAAACAACAAAACACTCAAAATTAACATTGATGAAAAGCGAATTAATAGTTGACGTACAGCCCTCAGAGGTGTCCATAGCACTTCTGGAGGACTCTCGGCTCGTATCGCTACAGAAAGAATCGCGCTCACTGGCGTATGCAGTGGGGGATATATATCTGGCAAAGGTAAAAAAGCTGATGCCGGGTCTTAATGCAGCGTTTGTAAATGTAGGCTACGAGAAAGACGCTTTTCTTCACTACTTAGACCTTGGCTCAAGGTTTAGCACATATGCAGAATTTGTCAAGCAACTCCTCGCAGACAAGAAAAAAATACCCAATCTTTCAAAAATCAACCTCAAGGCAGAAATAGACAAGCATGGCACAATCTCGGACGTACTAACAGCCGGACAAGAGCTGCTGGTACAGATTGTGAAAGAGCCGATATCATCAAAGGGACCTCGCCTGACTACAGAGATTTCATTTACGGGCAGATATATGGTGCTAATACCATTCTGTGACAAAATCTCGATTTCTCAGAAAATAAAGTCAACAGAGGAAAAGATGAGGCTACGCCAGCTCATAGGCTCAATAAAGCCGCGCAACTTTGGTGTCATAATACGAACTTCTGCAGAGGGGAAAAAGGTGGCAGAGCTCAACAATGAGTTACAGACACTGATTGAATGTTGGGAAAAAACAATTGAAAAAGCACAACATGCCGATGTGCCTTCCTTAATTTTTGAGGAGGAAAGCCGCATAGTAGGTGTGCTACGCGACGTGTTCAGCCCGACATTTGAAAGCATTCACGTAAACGATGCGGAGATATATGAACAAATCTTGAAATATGTCACTCTCATCGCACCCGAAAGAAAGGAGATAGTGAATATCTATGCTGATGACCAGCCGATATTTGACCATTTTAACATCACAAGGCAGATAAAGTCATCTTTCGGAAAGACCGTGTCTTTCAAGTCCGGAGCATACATTATCATTGAGCATACTGAGGCACTACACGTTATCGACGTAAATTCAGGAAACAGGGCAAAAGCCACGAACGACCAGGAAAGCAATGCACTTGAGGTGAACTTGAGGGCGGCAGACGAAATAGCGCGACAGCTCAGACTGCGTGATATGGGTGGCATTATAGTGGTTGACTTTATTGATATGAACAAGTCGGAGCACCGCCAAGCGCTATATGACCATATGCGGGAAGTAATGTCAAATGACCGAGCACGGCATAACATATTGCCGCTTAGTAAGTTCGGACTAATGCAAATCACCAGACAGCGTGTACGTCCGGCTCTTGACCTGGTTACGACAGAAGAATGTCCTTCGTGCTTCGGCAAAGGTATAGTACAGCCGTCGCTATTGTTTACCGATACTCTTGAGGAGAAAATAGAGTATATGGTAAATACCTTGAAAATGAAGAATTTCAAGGTTTATGTTCACCCGTTTGTGGATGCATATCTGAAAAAAGGTCTTATATCACTTGCCACTCGCTGGAAGTTTGGAATAGGCGGTGGATTTAAAATTATAGCGGACCAGTCTATGGCATACCTTCAATACAGAGTGATAGACTCAAATGGAAACGAGGTGGACCTTAAGGAGGAAAAAGATATGAATTCCTCAGCATCTAAATCTAAATCAAAAGCCAAGACCCGAGTAAGCGAAGATTAGCGACTTACTCATTATCAAATTGTTAAAGCCATCGGCACACATGCTGATGGCTTTTTATATGGAAAATAAAAAAAACCGGCGACTCTCTCGAGCAGCCAGTTTTTTCATTTTTACCTATGATTCACTTATTGTATATCTGAAATGATGTTAATCATTTTAGAATGGTATGATTAGAAATTCTTTGTTAAAGAGGAATGTATTCAACGAAAGCTTCCATTGCTTCGTATGAAGCGAGTCCAAGGCTCTGGTAAAGCATCGCAGTGGCGCGGTTTCTCTCTTCAGCACGCTGCCAGAAAAGTCGGTCGTCATCGCCAAGGAAAGGCGCATTTTCCATCTGAGACTGGTGCTTTAGGATGGAGTTGCGTTTAGAGCGAAGCTGCTCAGGAGACATAGGAACAGCCATTTCGATATGGTCTATTTCCCATTCAGCCCAGGCACCTCGATACATCCAAATTCGGCAGTCTTTCATCCAGTCTTCGCCCTTGAGCTCGTCGATTGCAGCGAGGACAGCATCAGTACATACGCGGTGAGTTCCGTGAGGGTCTGCGAGGTCTCCTGCAACGAATATCTGGTGAGGCTTAACGCTGGATATAAGTTCTTTTACGATATTTACGTCAGCTTCTCCGAGGTCGCCTTTCTTGATGGTACCTGTTTCGTAGAAAGGAAGGCGAAGGAAGTGAATGTTCTGTCGAGGCACACCGATATAGTCGCAAGCGATGGTGGCTTCAGCCTGACGAATCATTGTCTTGATTTCACGGATTTCTGCAGTGTCAATTTCGCCAGGAGTCTTGTTTGCGACGAATGTGTTAAGGTCAGCCGAGAGCTTTTTGTATCCTTCAGTGTCGAATCCAAACATTGGCGCAATTCGGTCGTTC
>JBJECS010000081.1:0-3807 GCA_051871335.1 Muribaculaceae bacterium
CGCTTTACGTATATCACCTTCGTTATTAGAGAGCCACACTGCGCCACGATTGCTCTACCAAGCTCAAAATGAAGCTGAGAACCCTGAGGCAACACAAGATTTTCCTTAAACGTATTGAAAAATCCCTTAAAGTCTGATATTGGATTTACAAGTGGATTTTCATAGTCTATGCCAAGACCGCCACCCACATTTATGTAGTCTATTTTCAGTCCATAGCCATTTATTGCCTTGTTAAGAATAGGCTTAATACGCTCACATAGAAGCTTATACGGCTCCATCGTTAGTATCTGACTGCCAATATGAAAATGCAGACCGCGCATCTTAAGACCCGGTAGAGTCTTTGACAGCATAAGAGCCTCATCGAGCAAATGAAGCGAAATGCCAAACTTGTTTTCAGCAAGCCCCGTTGTGATATAATGATGCGTATGAGCGTCTATATCCGGATTAAGGCGGAGAGCCACGTTTGCAACCGCTTTTTTAGACGTTGCTATCTCGCTGATAATATGCAATTCTTCCAGCGACTCTACATTAAAACAGCCTATCTGAAGGTCTATTGCCTCGGAAATTTCCTCGTCGGTCTTTCCGACACCGGCATACGCTATGTCTGAAGCCGCAAAACCGCACTTTATCGCATGCCTAACCTCGCCAATGCTCACGCAGTCTGCGCCAAAGCCGTTTTCTGCTACTGTTTTCACTATCACCTCGTCAGAATTTGCCTTTATCGCATAATGAACTTTATAATCATATACCGCTGTCTCCTCGCGGATTGTGTCAAGTGTCTTGCGCAGAAGCGCAATATCGTATTGGTAGTATGGAGTATTCATATTATCGTTGAGTATGGATATTGTCTATTTGAAAAGTTGATTACTAAGTGAATTAAGTGCTGCCACCTTGTCTTCCTTACGGATTAAGAACGAGATATTGTGGTCGCTGCCGCCATACGATATCATACGCACCGGTATATCGCGCATCGCATCTAGCGCAAGCGTTTCAAGTCCGCTGTTGTGCCATACAAGGTCGCCTACTACGCAGATTATCACCATGTCTTTATCTACCGTCACAGTCGCAAACTTCTTCAGCTCATCTACTATCGTCTGAAGGTTTCTATCATCGTCTATTGTAACGGAAACGCCCACTTCTGACGTGGCTATCATGTCTATAGGAACCTTATACGTCTCAAATATCTCAAACACCTTATGCAGGAAACCATACGCAAGCAGCATGCGCCCACTCTTGATTTTTATGGCTGTGATATTATCTTTTGCCGCTACCGCCTTTATTACCTTCTGCGACGCGCAAAACTGGTTGTCTATTATCGTACCCTGTGCCTCCGGCTGCATTGTATTGAGAAGACGCACCGGGATATTGTTCAGCTTCGCCGGCAATACGCATGCCGGATGTAGAATTTTGGCACCGAAATATGCCAGCTCCGCTGCTTCCTCAAAGTGTAAATGGCTTACAGGCTTGGTATCCTCCACATATCTCGGGTCATTATTGTGCATACCGTCTATATCAGTCCATATTTCTATCTCCTCCGCATTTATTGCCGCACCTATCAGTGACGCTGTCAGGTCACTCCCGCCGCGTTGCAGGTTATCTATGCCTCCTGTTGAATTGCGGCAGATATAGCCCTGCGTGAGTATCAAGTCTGCATCTGCATGCCGAGTTAGCATAGGCGTAATGCGGTCGCGGATAAAACCTATCTCCGGCTCAAGGTTGGCATCTATGCGCATAAAATCAAGAGCATCTATCATCACCACATTCACGCCTTGGCTCTGAAGATAGCCATTCATAAGTGCCGTAGACATTTTCTCTCCCTGCGCCAGGATTGTCTTCTCCGCAGTAGAATACGGAGTCTCTGTATAGTTTCGGATAGTCGCAAAGCACTCGTTTACCGCCTTTATCGTCGCTGTCTTGTATTTCTCGTCGCAGCCCTCGAAAAGTTCTTCAAAAACTACTGAATACTTGCGTATTAGCCCATTAAGTGTTTCCTTCGCTCCGTCAGCATTTCCGCACTTCAGATATTCTGATATCTCCACAAGCGTATTAGTAGTACCTGCCATTGCAGACAGCACCACTATATTCCTGCCTCGCCCTGTGATGAGCTTTGCCACGTTCTTTATCCGCTGAGCACTACCAACTGAAGTGCCCCCAAATTTCATTACTTTCATCTCGCCTTTTTAATGCAGCTTCATTTTTTTGAGTTTCAGCTTGCAAAGTTACAAATTTTTTGCACTGCTTGCTAATACTTGTAACGTTCTTTAACAATTCTGCAATTATTTTTTACAACTATTTTCGTACCTTTGCACACGATTTTATGGCGACAACATACAAAAACAGACAGTGGCTACAGCGATTTCTGGCAACATTTTTCATAATGCTGCTCGCTTGCTATTACTCTTCCAGCACCCTGTTTTTACACTCCCATAACTACGACAACTGCATCGTTTGGCACTCGCACCCTTTCAGCAACGCTCCTCACAGCGAGCAGACTGCAGTGTCTATCGCTTCGCTTAATACTTTTAACGTAATTACCACTGATACAGCGGAATACATCTCCCCTTTCCTATGCTTAATTCAAGAGCTTGAGGAAGAAGCAATAGCATTCACACACCAAAAACATTTCAGTTTCACCTCCCTCCGCGCACCTCCTGCTATATAAAACACATTTTCAAGCCCATATTTTTTGGACACTTCTGAGCTACGCAACACTGTCGGCTCATAACGTTATGCCTTTGCCCATGATTTAGGCACTGAATGCATTTTTCACCATTCACAACTTATTACAATCATTAAATGAAAAATATACTTATCTCGCTGTCAGCATTGCTGATGGCATTATCTGCGTGGGCACAATCTCTTACCGATGCCCACATCGTTGGTCATGTTATAGACAAAGACACTAAAGAACACATATCCTTCATCACCGTCAGACTTGAAGGCACTGCCATCGGAACAAACACCGACGCTACCGGTCACTATTCTCTCAAAAACGTGCCGGAAGGCGATTATGTCATCGAAGCTTCTTGCGTGGGATACGTCACTCAAAAAAAGAAAATTAAAATCGTAAAAGATAAAACCATAGAAATTAACTTCAATCTTGCACCGGACGTACTAATGCTTGAACAAGTCGTCGTCACAGGAAACAAAAGCGAAGTAAAACGCCGTAATAGCTCTACTCTCGTAAACGTTGTCGGCGCACCGGTATTCGACCTCGTCAGCGCTTGCAGCCTTGCAGACGGACTCAATTTTCAGCCGGGTGTGCGCGTTGAAAACGATTGCCAAAACTGTGGATTTACCCAGGTCAGAATCAACGGACTTGACGGACACTACTCGCAAATCCTAATGAACTCTCGCCCCGTCTTCTCCGCTCTCACCGGCGTTTACGGACTCGAGCAGATTCCCGCTAATATGATAGACCGCGTGGAAGTCATGCGAGGAGGTGGTTCTGCCCTATTCGGCTCATCTGCCATTGGCGGAACTATAAACATCATCACCAAAGACCCCATCGTAAACTCCGCCGAGGTTTCACACACCACGACTTCCATCGGCATAACCGGAGACCTTGACAACAACACCACCTTTAACGCCTCCGTTGTCAGTCCTAACGAACGCCTCGGAATTTTCGTATTCGGACAAAATCGAGTGCGTGACGGATACGACCACGACGATGACGGTTTTACGGAAATCGCACAGCTAAAAACCCAAACCATGGGTTTACGCACTTTCGCCCGCACTTCAGATTTCTCCAAAATAACTTTTGAATACCACGGAACTCACGAATACCGACGTGGTGGCGACAACCTC
>JBJECS010000082.1:0-3782 GCA_051871335.1 Muribaculaceae bacterium
GTACGCGTCAGCGGTGACAGCATGTACCAGGAAATCATTGACGGAGGTTTTGTTGCTATAAGACCCGTAAAAGACATCTCAACCATTTTTTGGGGACACATTTACGTCATCGTCACTGAAGACTACAGACTCGTTAAATACATCCGAAAACACCACGCCGATGACTCTCGCATCGTCCTCCACAGCGCCAATCCCGAATACGACGACATGGAAATCCCTCGAAAAAACATCAGAAACCTCTTTTACGTCGAAGCTATACTTAACTGCAAAATCTGCGGATAATTTAACGACAAATAGGCTTGTGCGAAAATTTCACACAAGCCTATTTCTGTATTAAATGTTAAAGCTGGCTATTAATACGCCACCGCTACCGTATCACCATAGTAATATTCATCTGCTACAGCTACCGAGTCAACATAGAAATCATCATAATCATAGCTACGGCTATTTAAGCCCATCTTCTTCTCTATCTCTTTAGCATCGTTAGCTATTCCGACAGCAGACTTTACTATCTTTGCTATCAGACCTCTGCTGTCGTCGCCATCAACTGAAAGCTCTGCCTGCATTTCTGCCTTTCCGGGCAATACTACTACCTTTAATTCCAAGTCATACTTGACATTCAAGTCGCTCATCAGCTTATTGTCCTTATTAAGACCTACAAAGAACGCACATAACGCATCACCAAGACCTGCATTCTTTACAACACTATTGCATGAACCCTTACGTATTGGATGATTTGCTATAATTACGAAATTGTCCTTATGACGCAGCTCTATTGTTCCACCAAATCCCAACTTTGAAAGCTCTATTGTAAAACCATCGCCGGCTTCTTCTAATGGAAATCCAACCTTCTCTAAAATATCCTTCAAGCCGTTTGACAACCATTCAGCCTTGCCATCTTTTGTCTCTATCACAAGTGTGGATGAGATATTTTCAAGGAAAACTCGTTCATTTCCTGACACTATCGTCCCAAATGACTCAAGACCATTCGGCAGGCCAAAGCCCATCGCTACCGTTCCATCTATATTACGCAGATATTCAAATACAGTTTTCATTTCCGAAACTTCTCTGCGTGATAACTCGCCACTCTCTTCCAATAGCTCTTCATACCTATCCCATGCTATATCCTTTAAACTGGCTGCATACACTGCACATTCATCATTCCCGAGATACTCAAGAGCCTCGCTACTTATTGTCGCTGATGTATCATAATATTTTTTCAGCTTACTCATGTCAAACTCCTTGCCTTCGGTATCAAAGCATTTCGCATCTACCACCAGCTTATTTACATCAAGATTTCCTCGTAAGCAGATTGAGCCTTCACAGAACTCCAATAGGTCGCTCGGCACACCATTCTCGCGCAAATCCTTTTTAACTTCCTTTGGTATTTTAACATACATTCCTGCCACATTTCCTTCATTTATGTACTCTCCGTAAGCTGTTGAGCCAAAGTTCCCATCTGCCAACTTCTCCGACATTCTCCGGAAATGCTGCACCGGCTTAAAATCACTCCCTACCCGCACATCATCTATGCGATATACATAGTCATCTGACACCGCTACATAGCTATATCTATCCCATTCTGAATCAAAGCCTTCATGCGTCTTCTTTGAATATACGACCATACCTTCTTCCGACGACTTCTCTCTATACCCATTATCCTCTATGCTATTCAAAAACTTGCTCCTGTCCTTAAGCATAAAAACTAATACAGGATGAGAATCACGAAATTTTGCATACAACGCACAATACTCCGGATTTATCCCGGACTTCATATAGAAATCCGTTAGTTCTTCTACCTTTTCTTCATCGCTCGACGATAGCTCGTCAGTCAAAAATGATGGCAATTTTATACTCGTTCCATCCACAGAGCCTCCTGCCGACTCAAGCACCTCACGCAGATTTACTACTGCCACCAGGTCTGCATCTGCAGGAACACCATTCAATACATTTTCCGTACAAGACGATGCAATCATAGCAACCGCCATACTTAACCACAAACAAATTTTTTTCATATTCTTATTTAAGTATTATATTGTTAATATTTTCATTTTTCCATTAATGTTGGTTTCTGTCTATAGGTAACCCATCATTCCTTATCAGATTGGTTTGTAATTCTTCTTTTCTGAAGGAATATCAATATAATAGCACACTGAGTATCCCATCATTGAGATAAGAATACTCAGTGTATTTGTCTTTACTTCTTTTTGCCCTTCTTGCCCTGCTGTTCGCGCAGTAATGCCTGCTGCTGACGCTGAGCCTCCTCAAGGCGGGCAAGCCACCCATTTTTCTTCTTTGGCTTTTTCGCATTCTCCAGCATTTCCGCACGCACCTTTTCCTCATTTATGCAGCGGCGGAATATCCACGTCTGAACTATCGTGATGAGTAGCGACAGGAAGTAATAATAGCTTAGGCCTGACGCATAGTCATTGAAGAAGAACAAGAACATCACCGGCATGAGATACATCATCCATTTCATCATCGGCATTGAGTCGCCGCCCGGCTGATTTTGCATGTTTATCCGAGTGTAGATAACGTTGGTCACTGTCATAAGTAGACAGAACAGTGACACCTTATCACCATACCATGGTATTGAGAACGGCAACGTGAACACCACATCCGGAGCGGCAAGGTTTGTCGCCCAAAGAAACGATTGACCACGAAGCTCTATACATGACGGGAAAAACCAGAACATCGCAATCAACACCGGCATCTGCAGCAACATCGGCAGACAGCCGGACATTGGGCTTGCACCCGCGCGCGAATACAGCTCCATCGTCTTCTGAGAACGCTTCATCGCATTTTCCTGTCCCGGATACTTCTCATTTATCTCCTTGATTTCCGGCGCAAGCACACGCATCTTTGCCTGCGACATAAAGCTCTTGTATGTAAATGGGAATACAATTATCTTTATGAAAATCGTTAAGAGCAAGATGATAAGACCATAGCTCGTTATAAATCCGCCCAAGAAATGGAACACAGGGATGATGATAAGCGTGCTTATCCACCGGATTATTGGCCATCCCAGCGGTACAAGCTCCGTCAGCTCAAGGTCTTCGCCATCCTCTCCGGCTAACTGCTCACCAAGGTCGGACAACAACGGATATAGGTTTGGTCCAAAATATATGTCTATTGCTATCGGATTTTGAGACCCCGTTGAATAGTCTAAAACTGTTGACGCGTTAAACACCTTCAAGATTTCAGGATGACTCTTCACAACGTGAGACTTCAACTCCGCTCCCGAAAATTTCGTCTGAGGAATAAAGACAGTAGAGAAGAATTGACTCTTGAAAGCTATCCACTTCACACTTTGATTTAGCGACTCATTGTCATCACTCATCGACTCAAGGTCATCCGCCGAATCACCAACATACTTGTAGTAAATAGCACTCTGCCGCTCCTCAAACGTGCGACCTTCCTCTGTGCGGATTATGTTTTGCGCCACATTGAAGTCTATCGTAGCCATATTCGCCGGCAAATACGCATCCATCTTGCTCTGTACTATCTCCATTCGTGCAACATAACTGCCTGCCGGGAGAGTATAGCGAATACCCCAATAGCCTCCATTCGCAAAATCAAGTTTCATCAGCACAGTAGAGTCATTTTCCTGCACCGGCGTAAAATAAAACTGGTCTGTACCAAAACGCTGCTGAGAAGCTGTCGTAAACGTAAAATTATAGTTCGCATGCTCCGGACGGAACACATGGATATTTGTAGTATCGCCGCCCATATAGCTGAAATAATCCTTTAGCATTGCATCCGCTATACGTCCGCCCTTGCTT
>JBJECS010000083.1:0-3763 GCA_051871335.1 Muribaculaceae bacterium
TGCGTCACTGTTTAATCGTTCGTTCCATATTTCCCAACCAGATGGGACTGCAAAAGTGAGAGCCATACTTTCTGACGATTCAACGACATTTTTCACCGTAATTCTCGCAACAAATACTTGTCCCTGCTTTAGTTTCGTGACATCAATAATACCATCACGATTATCGACATAGTCAATGCTTAGCATTACGCCTTTAGACACCGGTTTAACTTTCTCTTCAGGACGAGGTTTTCTGACAGAGGAAACAGTGAGATATACGTCACAGCTCCCGGTATTTTTGACAGCTACAGAACCTGTGGCAGAAAGAGTCTTCACTCCCTTAATTCCATTAATTGTGAGCGGAGTCTTGCCCTTTTCAGTCACTGTAACACACCCTCCATCACCCTTTTCAGAGATGAGAGACATAGCAGATGAAACAAATGCAATCTCCTGAGTATTAGCTGCATTGACACTAAACTTGGCAGAAATGTCACGAGCGATTTCCAGTGCTTTCACTTTATTTCCTACATAAAACCAGTCTTCAAGCTCCATCGCGCGGTCGCGGAGAGGAGAATAGAAAGCGTAATAATTGCCGGCAATTTCAGGCATAACAGCGGCTTTATCAGCTATTTGTGCCGCCACGTCTTTGCGTCCTGCGATGGCGTATGCTGCTGCAAGGCGCAACATAGCCTGCCGAGACAAAGATTTAGACTCACGCAACTTGTTCATCTGCGCAGAGAGTGAAACGCCTGATAATGAGAGCGTATAAAGGCGGTAAGCCTGAACTAAATCAGCGCAATCAGCGGTGGAATGACGATATTTTCTTGCGGATGCAGCCTGATAAGCCATCCAGTTGTCATAATTTGCCTTATTAACACTAAACCCTTGTCGTTTAGCCTCATACAGCACCTCACCAGCCATATTAGTCACCCAATTATGAGGTTCGGAATCAGAGTCCCAATAGGCGAAACCGCCTCCCGGCAACTGTCTTGAGAGCAGTCGAGGCAGCAATTTCTCAATAAGCTTTTCCGCGCGCATTCTCTCGTCAGCGGAAAGGAACTCACGACAGCGGAGAAGGAAAATGAGGCGAGAGGCAAGTTGCTCGCTGCAAAGATGAGGATAACTATCTACATAGCTGAAAGCGGCAGAATAATCTATCGCAGGACTTGAAGAAACAGATGCAGAGATGCCTGAGCCGAGAGTCAAACTATGTTCCTTTCCGGAGTTAAGGACGATGGTGTTAGAGGAAGAAATGACAGGGTTGCGATTGACGACGTCAACATAGATAGTCTCAGTGGCAGTCTGCTTACCTGAAGTGGCAGTAACTACAATTTTTGCCTTGCCCTCAGAGTTTCCGCACTTAAGTTCAAACTGCGCAATCTTATCAGCCTTTCCTGAGAATTTCATAGTCTTGCTTCCTGCTCCTAATAAAGAAGCAGCGCCGGAGACAGTAGCAGAGACATTGACATCACTAATGCCATCTTCAGTGACAAAGACGTTTACGGGGAGTTTTATACAATCGCCGCAAGAAAGCTGTGCGGGGAGAGAAGGGAGAACCATCAATGGAGCACATACAGCTACAGTCTTATCGCTGCTGCCATAGCTTCCGGAGTGCGCAGCCACAACCATTACACGGAGCGAGCCCACATACATCGGGAGAGTGATTTTGTGAGATTTAGAGCCACCACTGAGAGTGAATGGACCTAAAAATTTCACTACAGGGTTATATCGCTTCTCCTTACCGGCAGAAATTCTTAGTGCCTCGTCGCCACCAATGCTGAGCACAGAACGGAACTTACCTGTTACGGCTCCAATGACATAGCCAAACATGTCGTAAGTATTGACACCGAGGTATTCACGCCGGTTCATTGCTTTCCAGATAGAGGGAGTCTTGTAAGAGGAGATGTCCAGAAGTCCTTCATCTACAATGGCGAGAGTGTAAGTCATAGGCTTCCCGTCTTTTTCGCGAATGTTCACTGTAAAAGGCTGCAGAGGCAGCACTTCGTCAGGAGCGGAAATTACCGGACAAAGCACAGAGCGAGGATTTACGACATTCGCTCCTTGAACGCCATACATACGGATAGGCATATCGTTTACGGTCTGTGAATGACGCTGCAGCATAGTTGCGAAGACGTAAAAGTTTGGAGCCATTTCAGGAGTGACTAGGATTTTGTGTGCAGTCTCTCTGTTTGCGCTTGTATTAACCCATCGTCGGGAAATCACTTTGCTTCCATTTTCGACAGACAACAGCACTCGCGCACCGGCAGCCTGTGGGAGATAAACAGTGGCATATTCTCCCACCTCATACGAAGTCTTGTCGAGCCTGAATGGTAAAATGACAACAGACTCAGTAGGGTCGTCTTGAGCATCATAGCGCCATTCCGGACGTTCCATTGTGATTACACCGCCTGTGGCATGACCACCGCAGTGAGAAACGTAAACGAGGTATCTGCCACGGTCTTCAGCCTCCACTTTCAGTGAAAAATCGCCTTTTCCGCCAACTGTAGTGATAGAGCCTGAAGCAATGAGTTCTGCAGACTGCTCCGTCACATATCGGTTGAGCGATTTGGGGTCGTATTCAATCCACCAGTTTGTGCTCAGGCGATAGACTTTGTATGAAAGCTGCGCATTGACAGCCTTTCCGGCGCCATTGACTGTGACGACCGGGAATTTGACGTTTGTTCCGGTCGAAAATTCGCCCTCCTTCAAGTCGATGCCGACATAAGCGGGATACGGAGAGAAAGAGACAGACTGTGATGAGATGCTCTCCTCTCCACCGGCCTCCATTACGCTCGCCGTGATATTAGCGGCATATATACCCATTCCCTCGCCCTGCTGTGGAGGAGTGTAAGAAAACTGAGCATTTCCGGCATTATCAAGAAAGCCCGTTTTCAGTTCATACTCGCTTTCAACACGCTCCTTGAGCGGATTGCAAAAAGTGTATTGGCTATATGAGTCAAAAGGTTTAGGGTTTGGATAGAGTGCCATATTTACACGATATTGCAATCCTGTAGCCGCCGGACCGGAGAGCCACTTGGAATTAAGTGTGAAATTTCCAGGTTTACCAGCTTCGAGCACAGAAGGCATTGCGAGATTAACTTTCAGGCGGTTAGGTTTAATGGTTTCAATTCTGACAGTGTGCACAAACTTTCTGCCACCGACCTTAAATTCTGCTTTCCAAGCACCTGTTGGAGCCTCCTCCGGAGTGTGTGCAGTGAAGACATACATACCGTCAGTTCCTTTAGTAAGAGTCTTAGACTCAAACAGTTGTCGAGAAGGAGTGTAAAGCTCCATCGTGACAGGATAGTTATCAGGAAGGGTGTGATTTTCATCCTCCACCACGAGAGTGAGGTAAATATCGTCACCAGGGCGCCACACGCCACGTTCACCATAAACGAAGCCTTTAATTCCGTCTTCCACATTCTCACCATCAACGTCAAAACTGCTCACAGACAATTCACGCCCACCGACGATTTTGCAGTAAGTAGTCTCTCTGCCATTAGTCACTTTTACGATAAATGGTTTTCCGGAGAGAGTAAAGTCTGCAAAGCCATTTGCGTCGCTCACGGCAGTAGCAATTTTACACAGCTGGTAGTTGTAAACCTCGACAGTAGCCCCCTGCAAAGGCATTGCGGACATGATGTCGGTCACAGTCACCCACAG
This sequence comes from Muribaculaceae bacterium, assembly GCA_051871335.1. Lineage (GTDB taxonomy): Bacteria > Bacteroidota > Bacteroidia > Bacteroidales > Muribaculaceae > CAJUPY01. The sequence goes on from JBJECS010000083.1 coordinate 3,643, forward strand.
CCTCTTAGAGTTTGCTGTCTTTGCGATTACTCCAATTCCTGAAGCGACGATATTCCTGACAATCATACGTTCTGTATTCAAATAGTAACTGTCTTTGGTAGGGTCGTCGCTCTCTTTCCAA
>JBJECS010000084.1:0-3753 GCA_051871335.1 Muribaculaceae bacterium
TTTACAACATGAAGTTAAAACTTTTCTTAATTGCAGCTTCAGCAATGGCACTTGCAAGCTGCTCAAGCGATGAAGTTGTACAAAGCAACGAAAGCGCAAATGCTATTCAGTTCTCTGTTGTTGCAAATAATGCCAGCCGTGCAGCTGATTACTATTGCAACAAATCTCTTCCAGGTGACTTCTACGTAAGTGCTGCTGTAAACAAACAAATGTATTTTAACAATGAGCACTACACAAAGAGTGGTGACACTTACGTGAATGCTGGTACTCTGCGTTATTGGCCAAACGAAAAAATCACTTTCGTAGCTGCAAAGAACTTTGATGAAAACAAGTTTACATTTAATGCTAATGCAGCTAACGGTACTGTATTTGAAATGACAGTTAACGCATCGGCTAAAGACCAGAAAGACTTTATTTTTGGCGTTGCAAATGCAGAAAGAGGAGCTGAAACACCTGATAATTTCAACAATGGTGTAGCAACAATCAACTTCCGCCATGCACTCTCACAGATTGTATTCCAGGCAAAGAATGATAACAAAAACCTTTTCGTGGAAATCAATCAGGTAAAAGTCTGCAATATCAGCAACTTTGGTAAATATACTCTCAAGAATGAAACCGGTCTTTATGATGAAACCAAAGACACTTATATTGACCACACAAAAACTTCAACTACAGACCCGGTAGACGCAACAGTTTATCAAGATGGTGGACGTGGAACATGGGGTGACCATTCCGGCGCTGCTATCTTTGACACCGAAGTGTTTACGTCAGCAACTATTACCGGTAAAGTTCCTGGCAATGGCTCAACAGTTAACCTCACAAACGACCGTGGTACAGGTGACCATGCTCAAGGTGGTGTTTTAGGAACAACTGAAGGATATGCAGAAAATTTCTCACTCTTGCTTCTTCCACAGGTAATTACTGCATGGAACGCAACTGGTGCTGTAATGGATGGTGATAATATTAAATCAGGTGTTACAGGCGCATTCTTCCTCGTATATTGCAAAATCCGTAACGTAGCAGCTGGCGATGGCGCAGAAAATGAAAATGACATCTATCTATGGGGTAGCGCAGGTGAAAATGGATATGAGCCAATTGCAGTTCCTGTAAATAACATTGAATGGATTCAAGGTAAAAAGTACATCTACACTTTCAACTTTACAACCAACGGTCACGGTGGTTATGACCCAGGTACAGGTGAAGATGTTCTTATCCCAATCGAATTCACAGTAACAGTTGATGACTTCGCAGAAGCTACAGGTGAAACTATTACAATTGACCCAACTGAATAATATATCAATAGATTAATCAAAACTCACAGCCGGGCGCACTTAGATGCTGCGCCCGGTAACTAAAAAAAAGAAAAAATGCGGAGGCATTGAAAAGGTAGGGCGAGAAAGATATTCGGGGCAGTGATGCCACGGATATATGGTTCACTAAAGCATGACTTCATGTATAAAGGGCACCTAACCCGTAAATTGTTAAGGTTAATAAATTGTATAAAGTATATCCTTTTTGATGCCTATCCGAATACGCCCCCACGCAGAGATGTGTGAGGGCTTTTTGTATGGTGTGGCGAAAAAATAATGTTAAAGATTGTTAAAGGTGTTGACAAAGGGGGGTTGTATGTTGTATCTTTGCAGAGAATTTTAAAAACCTTTGTTTTAATGAATAGGGAATAGCGGCGGATGTGATGCACACGACGCTACGATAATAAGTTGATTATCAAATAAATAAATTAATAATTTTTAAAACCTTTATTGAAAGAATTATGAAGAATATGAGTTTTAAGCAGAACAGTTTTGAGACAGTTAAATGTGACTCTCCGAGCCACAATGGTATGTGTTGTAATGACCAGGCGTCGTCGCTGCGCTCCTTGCCTGGTCTTAAGCATGACTGCAGCACCTCCGGCGCTGCCGGCAGGTGGAAGCCAATGCAGAAATGTTCGCAAGTATGCGTCATATGTGTATCACGACCGAGCCTCTACAAGGCTCGATATCAGGGATATAAGGCCTGTCACCGGGTAAGGTCTCTGCGAGACCTCACACCGAAGTGTCTCCGACACGTCGGTAAACCTCGCCTGACGAGCGGACGTGAAGCATCACGTCCCTACGATAAGGTTGTGGAAATCAGCAGGATACATTTCGGACGTGAAACATCACGTCCCTACGATAAGGTTCTGGAAATCAGTGGGATACATTTCGGACGTGAAGCATCACGTCCCTACGATAAGATGGTGGAAATCAGCAGGATACATTTCGGACGTGAAGCATCACGTCCCTACGATAAGATGGTGGAAATCAGCAGGATACATTTCGGAGGTGATGTATCGTGTCCATGCGATAAGGTGGTGGAAATCAGTGGGATATGTTTCGGACGTGAAGCATCACGGCGCTACAGTAAGGAGATGGAAATCAGTGGATTGGTGGTTTGTGGGGTGGAGAGAGGAGGGAGGATGGCTAATATGCTAAGCCGTGGAAGATTCCGTCGGGATTTGCGACGGAGACTTCAGAGGCGAGGAATGCGCCACTTGCGGAGTCCATAGCGGGAGAGGAAAGGATGATGGAGCAGGGAGGGTAGTCGCGAGGTGCTTTGTATCTGAGAATGAACGCATTAGAGTCTGAAGAAGCGGCGTCGGCGAGAGAAATGACGGTTCCGGCAGTGATGGGTCGGTCGTAAACGAAATATTTCTGCGATGCAGAAGTGACGGCACTGTTGGTGGTGCCGATAGCGACGAGAGTACCGCCGGAAATGGTAAATTCGTTTTGGTCACAGTCAATACCGTCGTTTTCTACTTCCCCAGTGATGACAGAGATACCGCCGGAGATGTTTACGGAGCCGGTGCAGTCGAGACCGTCAGCGTTATGGCTGTAAGCATAGAGTTTGCCGCCGGAAATGGAGATGTTGCGGAGAGCCTTCAGGCAGTCGTCTTTAGAAGAGAGCTCTATGAGTCCGCCCTTAAGTGCGATGTCGGTTTTGCTTTCGATGGCTTCCCCACTGACGATGTTGCTGACAATGACGCGAACAGTGCCACCAGAGACAGTGACAGCAGCGTCGGCGTTAATACCCTTGCTATTTGCGGAAAGGGTGGTGTTGTAAACGAATTTGCCTCCGGTGACGAGTGCGAGAAGTTCACCATCGTTAATGGTGATGTTTTGGTTGCAGTTTAGAGCCTTGGCGCCTTTCCCAGTAGTCTTAAGGGCGATGGAGCCGGCGTTCTGGATGAAATTGAGGTCGCACTTGATGGCGGCAGAGTTAGAGAGGTCGATGCCATTGTATTCACTTTCACCAGCGGCGATGATAGTAGTTCTGCCCCCGTTTACGGTGATGCTACCTTCAGAGTTGATACCCTTGGCAGTGTTAGCGGTAACGTCAATGTTGAGGACACCGCCGTTGATATAGACAGCGTCTTTCGCCTTAATGCCGTTGCTGGCGGAGTTGGAAATGTTAATGACGTGTCCCGGTCTGAAAAGGATGTAGCTGTCAGAGGCGATAGCGTTTTTAGCATTAGCGGAGATGGATAAAGAGCCCTTGCCGCTGACGATGAGCCTGCCCTCGGTGAAAACAGTTCCTTTCATGTCCTCGGTGGTAGAAGTCGGGTAATTATTTCCGTCGGAGAGAGAGTTTTGAGTATCATCGGCGATATGGAGGAAAGTACGAGACTTAGACTGGACGTTAATGGCAGCTCCGGAAGGGTTAGAGAGTTCGAGAGCGGCGAGAGAGATTTTGACATCGTAAGCGTTTGATGCGATT
>JBJECS010000085.1:0-3745 GCA_051871335.1 Muribaculaceae bacterium
GAGCGATTGCATTACAAATCGCCAAAGCAGGTTTTATTCCCAAATACCGTCAGACACCGATGTGCTGATAACACACAGCCCCGCATTCGGAATACTTGACCTCGATGATAACGCAGATGAAAATTATATCAATTATGGCTCAGAAGAACTGCTTGCGAAGCTGCCGTCGCTCAATATAGGGCTACATCTTTTCGGGCATGTTCATCGTCAGCATGGCATTTTGAAGAAAGATGGCATAATCTTCTCAAATGGTGCGATTATGAATGAAGATTATTCAAGAATTAATCCGCCAAATGTGATAGAATTTTGATAAAATTTGCTATTTGTACCTATTTTGCAAATATTTTGCTACAAAACGCCGATAAGTGCGAAAAATTTATTACCTTTACCAAATATTTTGCAATTTAGATATAAAAAGACATAAATACGGCATAAATGAAAGTCCTTAAGTTTGGAGGCACATCGGTAGGTACCGTTGAGAGCCTGAGAAATGTAAAAAAAATTGTTGAGGAAAATTGCGAGCCTTGTATCGTTGTGGTGTCTGCTCTTGGCGGATTGACCGATATGCTTATTAAGACGGCAAAAACTGCTGCCAAAGGTGATGTTTCTTATCGTGAGTCTTACGCTGCTATAGTAACTCGTCATAACGATGTCATTGCCGGTATCGTCCCCCCTGAAAAGCAGGATGAGGTGCATAAAATCACTGACACGCTCCTCACTGAGCTCGGCGATATTTTCCAGGGTATCTCACTGATAAAAGACCTTTCACAGCGAACGCTCGACATCGTTGTCAGCTATGGTGAAAGACTGTCGTCTGTTATCATTAGCCGAATTATATCCGGGGCGCGACATTTTGATTCTCGAAATTTCATTAAGACGGATACCAAATTCGGCAGGCATACCCTGAACGCGGCTGCTACATCTCGCCTTATCCATGAGACGTTTGACGCTTACACGGGTAAGTTTACCGTTATACCCGGATTTATTTCCTCTGACTCAGAAACAGGCGAAATCACTAACCTCGGCAGAGGTGGGAGCGACTATACTGCTGCCATTGTGGCGGCGACGCTGAAAGCATCAATGCTTGAGATTTGGACAGACGTAGATGGCTTCCTTACCGCAGACCCCAGGGTGATTTCAAAAGCATATGTTATTGACCATCTGTCGTTTATCGAGGCGATGGAGTTGTGTAATTTTGGGGCAAAAGTAGTATATCCGCCTACGATATACCCTGTTTATCACGAGAATATCCCCATAAAAATTAAGAACACTTTTAATCCCTCTGCACCGGGAACTCTCATCAGTGATGACGTGAATGTGGCAGGTAAGGCGATTAAAGGTATTTCATCAATCAACGATACTTGCCTCATTACACTGACCGGCTTTGGTATGGTAGGTGTGATAGGTATTAACAGCCGTATTTTCAATGCTTTGGCGAAAAATGGCATCAGCGTGTTCCTTGTCTCTCAGGCTTCTTCCGAGCACAACACATCTTTCGCTGTTAAAAACTGCGATGCAGACACAGCGGTTAGTGTACTGAAAGAGGAGTTTAAGGCAGAGCTGGCGATGGGAGAAATCAGCGGAATTGTGCCGGAACACGATTTGGCTACTGTAGCAGTCGTTGGTGAAAATATGAAGCATACACCCGGTATTGCGGGAAAATTGTTTAATACGCTTGGCAGGAACGGTATTAACGTCATTGCCTGTGCACAGGGAGCGAGCGAGACAAATATCTCGTTTGTCATCAAGCTCGAGAGCCTGAGAAAAGCACTCAATGTTATCCACGACTCTTTCTTCCTCTCGCAGACACAGGTGCTGAACCTTTTTATCGCCGGAATAGGGCATGTGGGAGGAAATCTTTTGCGTCAAATCAAGAGCCAGAAGCAAAAATTGCTTGACGAAAAGTCACTCGAACTGAAAATCGTGGGTGTTTCCTCGTCAAAGAAATGCGTTTTTGACGCTGACGGTATTGACCTTGAGAAGTTTGAAGAACTTCTTGACAAGTCTGACATTATTCCAACGCCAGAGGAGATTAAAGACAGGATAATAGCGATGAACTTGTTTAATTCCGTATTTGTGGACTGCACTGCAAGCGCGGACGTCGCTTCTATCTATGGCGAATTATTGAGTCATAACGTTAACGTGGTAGCTGCCAATAAGATAGCAGCATCTTCTGCATACGAAAACTATCACAGATTGAAAGAAATCTCTCGCCGCCGCGGAGTGAAATTCCTGTTTGAGACAAATGTAGGAGCCGGTCTGCCGATTATCAGCACTATAAACGGCTTGATAAACTCCGGCGACAAGATACTGAAAATTGAGGCAGTTCTCTCCGGCACCCTAAACTATATTTTCAACCGTCTGAGCGCAGACGTTCCTTTGAGCAAGGCGATAAAAATGGCAATGGAAGCCGGTTACAGCGAGCCAGACCCGAGAATTGACCTCTGCGGTAAAGACGTGATGCGAAAAATCGTAATCCTCGCCCGAGAAAGCGGATATTGCGTTGAGCAAGACGACGTGGAGAGAAATTTATTTATTCCTGACAAGTATTTTGAAGAGACGAAAGACGAATTTCTGGAAAAAGTCTGCGAACTCGACTCTGAATTTGAACAAAAGCGCGCTGAAGCGGCTGCAAACGGACGTCATTTCCGCTTTGTAGCAACTATGGACAACGGCAAAGTGTCTGTAGGACTGCAGACTGTAGACTCTCGCCATGCATTCTACTCACTTGAAGGCAGCAATAACGTAATCCTCTTAACAACAGACCGTTATAAGGAATATCCAATGGAAATCAAGGGATATGGAGCGGGAGCGGAAGTGACTGCAGCAGGTGTTTTCGCAGACATAATCAGCATTGCAAATATCAGGTAACATGAAGCATATCATCATTTTAGGCGATGGAATGGCTGATGAGCCAATAGAGCAACTCGCGGGTGGAACGCCTCTGATGGCAGCAAACACTCCAGCATTTGACACTCTCGCCAAAATCTCTCGCCAAGGAACGCTGGTAACAACACCATCCGGATATGAGCCGGGGAGCGAAATTGCGCATCTCTCACTGTTGGGCTATGATGTGCCGCGAGTGTTTGAAGGGCGCGGTTCGCTGGAGGCAGCGAGCATGGGCGTGGAAATTTTGCCAGGAGAAATGGCAATGCGCTGCAATATCATCTGCATTGAGAATGGAAAAATCAAAAACCATTCAGCCGGAAATATTTCCACCGGAGAGGCAGATGAGCTCATCAAGTACCTCAACGAAAATATGGGTGAGGAAGCAGCGAGGTTTTTCACAGGAATATCTTATCGCCACCTGCTGAAGATTAAAGGCGGATGCAAGGATATAATTTGCACTCCTCCGCACGACGTGCCGGGAACGCCATTCCGCGACTGTCTTGTAAAGGCTAAGACAGTGGAGGCGGAGGCTACGGCTGCACTAATAAACAAGATGATATTGCGCTCACAAGAACTCCTTGAAAATCATCCTGTTAATGTTGCAAGAAAAGCACGTGGAGAAGACCCGGCAAATAGCATATGGCCATGGTCGCCCGGTTATAAGCCATGCATGGAGACCCTCGCGCAGAAGTTTGGCATAAAGGACGGCGTGGTGATTTCTGCAGTGGATTTGATTAAAGGCATAGGCGTATATGCCGGACTTAAACCGATTGAGGTAGAGGGAGCTACGGGCTTGTGGAATACAAACTACGACGGCAAGGCTGAAGCCGCAATAAATGCGCTGCGTAGAGGTGCA
>JBJECS010000086.1:0-3729 GCA_051871335.1 Muribaculaceae bacterium
GCTGGATGTTAGACAACGTCATCCATGACTATGGAGGCTTACATGGTAGGCTTACTGAGATAATGAGATTGTCGGCTTTTACACTCTCTGAGTGTGAGAAATATTACAGTAAAAATGGCTTTCATCTATCGCGTTACGAAATGTGTATCAGCTATATGGCCTTGGGCGGTATACCGTACTATTTAGACAAGCTGCGGAATGATGAAACGGTCACATCCAATATAGATAGAATTTTTTTCTCCGATGAGCTAATTCATCAGGAATTCAAGGATGTATATACAGGTTTGTATTCAAGTAAGGAAAGGTATGTAGATATAGTAAAAGCTCTTGGTGAGAAGTTTTATGGTATGACGCAAAAGGAGATAAGTGAGGCGACGGGAATTAAAACCGGAGGAACATTGTCTTCTCTTTTGGAAAATCTGAAGGAATCCGGAATAACGCGAGAATATCCACGATATGGAAAGGAGCGAGTGGAAACAGTATATCAGCTGAAGGATTTTTTCTCCCTTTTCTATCTTCGGTTTGCTCATGGAAAGCAGATAAAGCGAGGAATGTGGAATTCAATTCATGGGACAGCGTCCTTTTATACATGGGCAGGAGATACGTTTGAGCTTTTGTGTATAGACCATTTGCCGCAAATAGTGGAAAGGCTTAGGATACCGTCAGTAGATAGAAATTATTGTTGGAGTGGCAAGGGACCTGATGGTAAGGGGGCTCAGATAGACCTTGTGCTTGAATGTAAATCAGCAATGACAGACTACCTTTGCGAAATAAAGTTTTCAACGAGCAGGTATGCGATAAGTGGAGAATATGCGCAAAATCTTTTCCATAAAATAGACTCGTTTGCGGCGTCAAAGATGCTTCAGAGCACCCGTTCTTTGCAGTTGGTGATGATTACGTCGATGGGACTTGTTATTGGCAGTAACGCCGGTGTAGTAAATCATTCACTATCGCTTGATGACTTGTTTTGCTGATATATATAAATATATATGAAAAGATAAATATTGGCACGGTATTTGCGGATGAAAAATATGGGAATTGTTTTGCATAAATGAAATAAAAGTGGTAGTTTTGCAAAGTAAATGATGTCAATAAACAGCAAGTAGACTTAAAAGAATGATAAAAATAATTAATTAAAATACTTACGATTATGAAGAAACACTTATTTCTTGCGATATTTTTTATGTCGTTTATTCCAGTAGTTAGTGCTGCTGATTTGTCATGGGCTTTAGAAGGTGTTCTGACGCTTAAGTGGGTTGATGGCGTCAGGAATACGAAAGGCGGTTTTCACAATGGAGTAGCAGTGGTACAAAATCTTGAGTCTGAAGACAATAAGGAACTATATGGTGCCATAGACAAGACGGGAAGACTTGTGATACCGTGTCAATATGCAGAATTGTCAGATTTTTGCAATGGGACGGCATATGCTAAAGGTACTGATGGAAAATATGGTATTATAGACACTATCGGGGCAGTTGTGCTGCCATTTAATTATGATGAGATAAAGCGAATTGATGAACACCCGGAAGTGTATATTGTAAAAGATTCTTATGAGAAATTTGCATTTTATGGACGAGATTTTCTTAATAAAGAAAGTGCAAATACCATTGATGCTAATTATTTTCCTGTAGTACGGTGTGATGGAGATTTTTTCAATGTAAAATCAGGAAATGTTGTAAAAGATGCACAAGAAGTGTTTGATGTGTTAGTGTCCGGTGATAAATATTACGATATGAGTGCGAATCCAATTGATATCAAAGAGGGTAAAATCAGCAGCAAAGGAATAATGTGGTTTCAGAATGATAGTACTAAGCTATATGGTTTTAAGAAATGCCATAATAATGTAGTTGTTTGTGAACCTTTTTTTGAGTCTTTGAAAATCAAGGTATGGTCGCATGATGTGATGGTGGCGACAAAAATTGAGAATGACTCTACTAAATACTATCTTGTACATTCTGATGGAACATATCTTAAGATTCCAGGAAACCCATTGTATGTTACCGATGATTGTGTGATTTATACCCAAGGGGATTTTTTTGGTATGTGTGACCATCGTGGCGAAGTCATTATCATCCCGGAGTATCAATATATACTTCCGGATTATGATTTGGGAAAAGATATTATTACATATCACAAGGAAGGGGACAATGGCTATTATAATACAAAAGTGAAGAAGCATCTTAAGGGTTATTTTGCCTCTGAAGATGTAAGAGATGGAATAGGCATATTGTATGCTGATGGAAAGTATAGGTATATCAATATGGCGAAGTTTAAGCAGATTGGCAAAATTTATGACAGTGCAGAGCCTTTCAGTGAAGGACTGGCGAGAGTTGATGAAAGTAAGTTCATAAACAAGAAGGGAAAAGTAGTGGCAGACTTTAAAGAATTTGCGGATGTGGGAAAAGAATTTTCAGAGAACGTAATTGCTGTAGAGTATAAAGATAAACATTATCACACAAAATATGGGTATGTGTTCAGTCCTTTGATAACTTGGGATTGTGCATATAATCAGAAATCTGCGACGAAAGCAGTTCTCAACGAATGGTGTAATCAAGCAGACAAATACTTTAAGTACGAATGGTATAGTACTGCGGAATATGTATATAGAAAAGTGCTGAATGTTGAGCCTGATAACCAAGCAGTGTGGGTGAATTATGGAGTCTGTCTATATCATAGGGGAGAGAAGCAACAGTCGCTTGATGCATTTTCAAAAGCGATAGAATTAGACCCTGACGATGAGAATGCTGTTAATAACTATAACATTGTGAAGAAACAGTTAGAACAAAAGCAGCAATATGCAGAAGAGCAGAATACCCAGAGTGGCAATGGCGATGGTGTATATAATGCGTTGATGAATTTTGCGAATGCATTAACTAATGCGTTTGGAGGACAAAAAAGTTATTCTTCGGGAGGCTATAATGGAGGTTACAGTAGTTCATATAATTCTTCAAGTTCGTATGATACGAACAGTGGTGGAACGAATACGTCAGGAGCTTCAGAATCAACATACAGGTCAATGTATAGCCGATGGGAAAATGAGGCAAAGAGCTTATATGAAAGCTTGACGTCAAGGGGTAGCTCATCAACATCTAAAAGTGGAGAAAAGAGCGGCACTTCTAATGGATATTGGAAGAACAAGACGAGCGGATTGAAGAGTAATTTACGAAATGCGCAGAAACAGATGAGGCATATACGTTCAGAGGCGTTGTCTAAAGGTATTAGGATAGAGCAGTCTAAGTGGGAAACGGCAACTGTTAACTAATAGCCTATTTCAAGACAAAAGTTAAGCTTTATAGGCGAATATTCCACTCGGGTTCACACTATATGTTTGTTTGCATGGAAATAGAAAAAGTGTAGATTCCAAAACGAAGTGCAACGTTATGGAGGTCTAAATTATGTAGATTCAAAGGGAAGCGTTAACTTTGCCCCGTGAATTGAAGAGGAGGCGAGCTCTGCTGAGGAGCAACTCGACCGAGCAATAGATTCATCCGCCACGCTGAAATCGTGTGGACAGACGGGGTTGTCGTATCGGGCAGCTCCGTTTTCATGATTTTAGAAGGCGGCTATGGCTAAGAAAACCTTTCCTATAGTGGCAATACAAATAAAAAATGGAGACCGAAGTCTCCCGAAGATTAATTAACTTTGTATTGCTCATGTACAAACAATTAACCTTGGCACAAAGGTACATAAAAAAGATAAATTTTTACGCCCGGTGTATAAGAAAAATCA
>JBJECS010000087.1:0-3729 GCA_051871335.1 Muribaculaceae bacterium
ACCGGTCTTTGCAAGACTCATCGTTTCGGTCGATGTGCTGTAGGTAAATGTTCCGTCGGTCTTGGTTGCTTTTTTTGTGCAGGGTATGCGTGTAAGCGTCAGCGGCTCTACTGTTGTGGCATCAAGTCCGTTGTCTGTGCAAAACGCTTTCTTATTTGTTGTGCGCATCAGCTGTAAATAATAGATATCACCTGTCACCGGGTCTATGTCAAGACTCTGTATTACAGTGGTTTCCGTAGAGCCCCACGCTTTAAGGTGATAACTGATATCTACATCGTCTATCACAGATTTTCCCATTGTGGAATACTTGCCTGCAATAGTAAACTGGTCAACACTGTTTGAATAGAAATCTCGCTGTCCAAGCCCATCTCGAAGCGTTATCTTAGCCATCTTGTAAAAGCGGTTGTCGTAGTGATTGTCTGCCACGTTGAATATTATTCCGCCCGTCGTCGATTGGTCGGAATATAGCAACACGTTTTCGCCAAACTGATTTGAATTTGACGATGCCGACGTCTTGTTAGTAAACGAGTTTCGGTTTATGTTCACCAAATAGCCTACCGGCGGTACACAGGACGTCGCCCCTGATGTTCCCTGATAGATTCTCAGCAGCGCCATATATGACGCACGTCCATAGCAGTGGTCAAATACGTTATCTTGGATATTCAGGTTTGTCGTGCCTGCCTGACCGTTGCGGTCGGAATAAACACAGAAACTCCCCTCGCCATTCCCATCAGGATTTGACGACGTGATATTGCCAACGTATGAAAACGTATTATGGTCAATATTGATATTTCCTCGCGAATTGCCCACATGGATTGCATCACCGCCCTCATAGAAATAGTTGTCACTCACCGTGGTTGTGCCATACATGCTGAACATGCTGACCGAATTTGCATACTGTGTCTCACTTGCCATAAAGTCGTTGTGCGCAATAGTGCAGTTTGAGTATTTACACTGCGACGATGACTCATTAGCCGTCGCATTATTGCAGCGATAGCCAAATGCCACTATGCCCACGCCCTCGGTGCGGGTCACCGTTGACTCTGTGAATACGTTGTACTCAATTTTTATGCTGTGTTGAGGCGACTCATTTGTCGCTGTGTTTGCCACTATGCGACCTCCCTCTGTAAACTTAAAGCCGTTTACGGTTATCGCACTGTTGTTTATCAGCAGTTCTCCTGTTATCACTGATTCCTCCCCGCGTGTCGCCGTCCTGTCTTGATATGCATTCGCTCCGATGAGTTTCAGCCCGTATGTGTCTATCGTAGCACCGGTATATGTTCCCGGTGCTACGTAAACAATCGAACTTGGTTCTGGAGCTATCGCGTTCAACGACTCAAACGTGTCAAACGCTGTGCTGCCTACAGTAAACTTCATTTCACGGTAGGTTATCTCGCTACCCTCATCCACTGCATTGGCATCTACAAGATAATATGCCGCCATTGCAGATTGCGCTGATAGTAATATCGCTGAGAGGGCAAGTATTTTGCTTATTTTCATCATTTCACGATTTTCTTTGTCATTACGTTACCTTTCACGTCTGACACACTCACTGCATATACTCCGGATGCCAGATGCTCTATGCTGAGAGTGTTTATTCCACACGCTTCTGCTACAAGCGCGCCGGAAACGTTGTAAACGCTGATTCTCGCCGCTTCTGCCCCTTCCACTGAAATTCTTTCACCGTCAAAGGCGATGCTGCTCTCGGTAAGTGAGATTTCATCTACTGCTGTCGGCTTGTCGCCATCGTATGAATAGTGAGCTATACCCTGAAGGCAAGATAGTACCCACAGGTTTAGCTTGCGACCTGAAATCTCATAGCATACCGCCTGCTGGAACTGTACGTTTCGCGTCTCCCCAAGTCCTGCTGAAGGATATGTCAGAGGAGTTGTGCTCGCCGTAATTCCGTCTGTGATATCTTTTAATACCAGAGCACCGTCATGCAGCGTTGTAAGTCCGTCTGATGTGTTGATGTTCAGGTATGTGGTAGCTGCCATATACTTTCTCTCACCGAAATCAAAAATGCGAGCAGAGTTTGCATTGCTGTTTATCACAGATGAAGACACTTGCTCTATATATTTGCCCGTTGAGTCAAAGCGTGTTGGGGGCACTCCTTTGCCTACTACCCAATACGTTCCATCTTCATTCAGGGTAATATCTACAGAGCCTTTCTGGTTTCCTACGCTGTACGCCGCGCCCGATGCGTTCACCAGGTCTATCGTTGTCGCCGTGCTGCTAACCTTGCCGTCTGTCACATCGTATATCACGAGCTTAGAACCGTTGCTGAACATCAGTTTACCCGCTGTCCAGTTACCATATACGCTCATGATTTCTCCCACTTGTACCTCACCATGCGTTGCGTCTTCAAGGATTACACGCGGAGCAAGGTCATCATCATCCCATGCATACACTTTCAGGTTTTCTCCCGCCGGAGCACCGTTTGAGAGGAGTACAACGCCGTCAAGTGCCTTGATTGATGCAGCATATGTCTGTCCGCCACTCACGCCTGTCATGTCAAAGTTGCCGATTTTCGCACCAGTATACGCATCAAGGATTGTTACCGACTGCGACTCATTTGCCGCCGCACTCGCATTGAGCACATAGAGTTTTCCATCGTTAAATGCAATGTCGCGGCTCTGCGGAGCTGTCACAGACAGCCATGACGCGTCTGCAAGGTTGCCCTTTGTCTGAGAATAAATCCATTTCTCTTCCAGTGCATCAACATTGTCCTCAAAATATGTCAAGTCTGATGATATACCTTTCAGCGTGACGGTCTTATCCTCGCCTCCCTCGGTCTGCAAGCGGAGGAGAGCATTAAATTCGCCTATTCCGTTAGGTGTGAATGTTATTTCCACATCATCCTCTGCCACATCTTTCAAAATAGCACTTGTGCTTAGGCTGAACATGTCTGCGTTTTCTCCCTCAAGTGAGATATTTATGTCGCCCTCGAGGTTATCGCCTGTCACGGTGAGTATGCTGCTCGTTGTGCTGTCATATGTCGTGTTCATCGTCAGAGCTGTCTTGCTCACCGCTATTGAAGGACCTGTTACTGCAACGCTCGCCGTGATTGGTATCACTATGTCTGACGCATTAGGGCTGCTAAGGCGGAGATTGGCTAAATAGCTGTTTTTCAGTCCATCGGGGTGGAAGGTTACAGTTGCCTTAAAGCTGGTTGAGAACTGTGTATGGTCTGTCAATACCACGTCAAACACTTTGCCGTCCTCGCCCGTTATGCACGCCGTCCATTTACCAAACATATAGTTGCTGCTGCGCGTGATTTTCACCGCCTTGGACGGTGTTTCTTCTGCACTCGCCGCACTCAGGCTTATCGATGTCAAGCTCGGAGTCATTTCTATGCCGGAATACTGCGATGTGCTGAAGTGTTTTGCTCCCTCCGCAGTGTCATCGCCTATCACATTGCCATTGCTGTCCACATGGCGGTCTACGTGAAATTTGAATACACTGAAGTTTCCGCCATTTGCCCCATTGTTTGTTATGGCAAGATAAAGCGACATGTGTCCGAACACGTCTGGGCGGATTGTCATGCCCTCCGGCTCTCCCCACGGCATATCATTGATGCGGCCATAGTCTATCAATTTGCGCACCAAGTTCTGTCCTGTTCGCCAGTTAAATGTATTGACGATGATTGGAGGCTTGCCGCTGGTTATCACGTCACTTGAATACTTACATTCACCCTCTAGCGTGTATAGATAGTCTCCATTAAAGGTA